>NZ_WWIA01000908.1 GCF_009870065.1 Streptomyces sp. SID5785
TGCCCCGTCAGGGGCGCGGGGAACTGCGCGAACGGCCACGACGGCGCGGCACCCGGCGATGAAGCCGGTCCCCTACGGGGGGAGCCGTGGCCCGGGCCGGGTCCGTCGCGGTGCGCGCCCGGCGCCGGGGTGCCCGGGGCGGCACGGTCACGGGACGGACTTGATGCGGTGGACCAGGAGTGATCCGAGGAGACCGACCCCGGCCGCGACGAGATACAGCACCCGGTACCCCCCGAGATGCGCCACCAGGGGCGCAGCCACCACCGGCGCCGCCACCTGCGGCAACGAGTTGGCGATGTTGATGACGCCGAGATCCTTGCCCCGGTCGAGCGCCGCAGGCAACACGTCCGTCATGAGCGCGAAGTCCACCGACGTGAACACCCCGAACCCGACCCCGAGCACCGCCGCGGCGACCACCGCCCCGCTCCAGGTCTGCCACCCGGACAGCATCCCGGTCGCGACCGCCATGAGAACCCCGGACCAGAGCACGAACGGCTTGCGCCGCCCGACCCGGTCGGACCACACCCCGCCCAGCACGACGGTGGCGAGCAGTGTCACGCCGTTGACCGCCGTGAGGATCAGCACCCCGGAGTCCGGGTCGGCGTGGTGCAGTCGATCGCGCAGGTAGTAGTAGAGGTAGAGCAGGACCAGCGCGTTGCCGAGGTTGATCAGGAAGCGGGTCAGCCAGGCCCAGGCCAGGTCGGGGTGGGCGCGCGGGCTCAGCCGGAATCCGGCGGCGAAGGACCGCCAGGACCATGCGGGCCGGTCACCGGCGGCGAGCCGCAGGTCGGGGTGGCGCAGGACGTACGGCGCGACGCCGAGCAGCGTGAAGACGGCGCAGGCCGCATACCCGGCGCCCACGCCGCCGCCTCCGAGCGCGCCGGCGGCGGTCGCGAGCCCGGTCCCGGCGACGACCCCGAGGATCTGCGCGGCGCCGAGCCAGCCGCCGACGGCCCCGCGCTGGAGCCGCGGCACCCGGTCGGGGACGGCCGCGGTGACGGCGGCGAAGGCCGCGTTGAGGGTGAGCTGGACCAGGCACCAGCCGAGGAACAGCACCCAGACCGCGTCGGCGACCCCGAGCAGCAGCAGCGACAGCGCTCCGCCCGCGGCCCCGGCCACGATCCACGGCGTGCGCCGTCCGTGGCGCGACACGGTGCGGTCGGACAGCGCCCCGAAGAGGGGGTTCGCGGCGAGCGAGACGACGGCTCCGACGCAGGTGACCCAGGCGAGCAGGGATTCCTTCGACAGCCCGGTGCCGGGCGCGAAGTGTGCGGACTGCCGGGCGAGCAGGATCTGCAGCGGCCCGTACCAGCCCACCCAGATCGCCCCGTTGGCCAGCGACAGTGCTGCCGTCCAGCCGCGCCCGACCCGCTCGGCGGGTTCCTCCAGGGCGAGGGCGGTCATGCCCGCTGTGCGCGCAGTGCGTCCCGCAGCCAGTGGTACGAGGCTTTCGGGGTGCGGGTCTGGGTCGCGTAGTCGACGTGGACGAGTCCGAAGCGCTTGGTGTACCCCTCGGCCCACTCCCAGTTGTCCAGGAGCGACCAGACGAAGTATCCGCGGACGGGGACGCCGGCGCCGGTGGCCCGGTGCAGGGCCCGCAGGTGCCCGTCGAGGTAGGCGATGCGGTCCTGGTCGTCGAGGCCGTCGTAGGCGCAGCCGTTCTCGGTGATGACGACGGGCGGCAGACGGTCGCCGTAGCGGTCGCGGAAGGACGTGAGGAGTTCGGTGAGCGCGTCGGGGACGACGGGCCAGCCGAAGTCCGTCACCGGGTACCCCTCGATCTCCCGTACGGAGAAGGGGAGTTCGGCGGGGATCGTGAGTCCGGAGAACTCGGTGTCGGCGGCGTCGGGCACGGGCGCGCCCACCTTCGTCGGCTGGTAGAAGTTCACCCCGTACCAGTCGAGGCTGTCCCGGGAGATCAGTTCGAGGTCGGCGGCCAGGTCGGCGGCGGGCATCAGGTCGCCGAACCCGTCGGGGTAGCGGCCGAGCAGCAGCGGGTCGGAGAAGAGCCGGTTGAGGACGATGTCGTAGAAGTCGGCCGCCTCGGTGTCGGCGGGGGAGCCGGAGGCGGGCCAGGTCGGGCCGTGCGAGTTGGCGATGCCGAGGTCGGTGACGCCGGCCGCGCGCAGCGCCTGGGCGGCGAGGCCGTGCGCGAGGAGCTGGTGGTGGGCGACGGGCAGCGCGTCGAAGAGCAGGGCCCGGCCGGGTGCGTGCTGGCCGAGTGCGTGGCCGAGCAGGGTGTGCTCGGCGGGTTCGTTGAGGGTGATCCAGGTGTCGGTGCGGTCGCCGAGCCGCGCCACGACGGTCTCGGCGTACGCGGCGAACCGGGCCGCGGTGTCCCGTTCCTGCCAGCCGCCCGCCGTCTCGATCTCGGCGGGCAGGTCCCAGTGGAAGAGCGTCGGTACGGGGCGTACCCCCTGGGCGCACAGTTCGTCGACGAGCCGGTCGTAGAAGTCGAGCCCGCCGGGCCGCAGCACGCGCGGCCAGGAGACGGAGAAGCGGTACGCGTCGGCGCCGAGGCCGCGGACGAGCGCGACGTCCTCGCGGTAGCGGGCCACGTGGTCGCAGGCGGTGTCCGCGGTCGAGCCGTCCCTGATGCGGCCGGGTTCGGCGCTGAAGGCGTCCCAGACGGAGGGCGCGCGTCCGTCGACGGCGCCCTCGATCTGGTGGGCGGAGGTGGAGACGCCCCACAGGAATCCGGGCGGGAACTGCGGGAGCGGGTCCGTGGTGGCTGCCATGGCCGCGATCATCCGTACCGCCCGGTAGGAAGTCAACGCCCGTGCAGGGGAAGGCGGTCAACTTCCGCGCGGGGCTCTCACGCCCCCTCCTTGAGGACCCGGGTGATCAGCGTGCGCTGCTCGTGGGTGAGCCGGGGATCGGCGCAGTACACGGTCCGTCCGTCGACGGTGATCGCGTAGCTGAACCCGTCGGGCACCGGGTCCGGCGGCGCGTCCCGGCCGCCGGTGAGTGCCGCCTCGGCCAGGGCCCGCCACTGGGCGGCGTCGCCCCGTCCCGTCGTGTCGATCCCGGCCTGCCGGGCGATCCCGGCGAAGCCGCCCGTGCGCCTGACGTGAATCCGCATGGCTGCCTGTCTACCCGCTCAGCTCGTGGGCACCCCGACCTGCTCCCAGGCCTTGAGGACGGCCTGCGTCTCGTCGCCCGCGCCGTAGCGGGTGCGGGCGGCCGCGGCGGTCAGCCGCGCGAAGTCGGCGAAGCCGGCGTCGGTCGCCAGGTCGCCGCCGGTGAGGGTGTCGAACCAGATCTGCCCGGCCCGCTCCCAGGCCTGCCCGCCGAGCTCGGTGGCCAGCAGGTAGAAGGCGTGGTTGGGGATGCCGGAGTTGATGTGCACCCCGCCGTTGTCCTCCTCGGTGTCCACGTAGTGGTCCATGTCGGCGGGCTGCGGGTCCTTGCCGAGGACGTCGTCGTCGTACGCGGTGCCGGGGGCCTTCATGGAGCGCAGGGCCACGCCCTGCACGTCGGGCGCGAGCAGTCCTGCGCCGATCAGCCAGTCGGCCTCGGTGGCCGTCTGGTTCAGCGTGTACTGCTTGATGAGGGAGCCGAAGACGTCGGACAGTGACTCGTTCAGGGCGCCGGCCTGGCCCGCGTAGGTGAGATTCGCCGTGTACTGGGTGACGCCGTGGGTGAGTTCGTGGCCGATGACGTCGACGGGCAGGGTGAAGTCGAGGAAGATCTCGCCGTCGCCGTCGCCGAACACCATCTGCTCGCCGTTCCAGAACGCGTTGTTGTAGTCCCGGTCGTAGTGGACGGTCGCGTCGAGGGGCAGGCCGTGGCCGTCGATGGAGTAGCGGGCGTACGTGTTCAGGTAGAGCTCGAAGGTGGCGCCGAGGCCCGCGTAGGCGCGGTTGACGGTCGCGTCGGCGCCGGGCTCGTCGCCCTCGCCGCGGACCTTGGTGCCCGGCAGGGTCGTGCCGTGCGCCGCGTCGTGGACGGTGCGCCGCGGCTTCGCGTCGGCGGGCGGCGCGGCGGGTGGGGCGACGGCGGTGCGTACGAGCGCGGCCTCCCGGCGCCGGTGCCGCTCGGTCGCGTCGCGCTCCAGGGTCCGGCGGGCGCGGTCGGCCTTGGCGGTGTCCGAGGAGCGGGCGACCCGGTCCAGGAGGTGCGGCGGGACGATGGTGCAGAAGACGGGCTCGAAGCCCGGCGCGTCGGTGGTCATGTCTGGCAATGTGGCACTGCGTCACGAGACTGTCACGGGGTGCGACAAGGGATTAGCGAAATAGAGGGATTCCTCACCTTTGACCCGTTACCCGATCGTCGTCCCGCATACTGATACGGCCCTCCGCGCCCGGCAGGACTCGGTTACAGTGCGATGCATCATGCGATTCGGGCTGCTTCTCCTTAGCTGCCGCGGCGAGGGCCTGTAGTCGAGGCCGACCCCCTCCCCGCGGAGTTTGGCGTTGCGCCGTCGGCCGCCTTACCGGCCATCCTCTGAGGAGCCCCCGCATCATGGCGAACCGCCAGCAGACCAGCAGCATGCCGATCCACAAGTACGGCCAGTACGAGCAGGTCGACATCGCCGACCGCACCTGGCCGAACCGGCGGATCACCGCCGCCCCCCGCTGGCTCTCCACGGACCTGCGCGACGGCAACCAGGCCCTGATCGACCCGATGTCGCCCGAGCGCAAGCGCCGGATGTTCGACCAGCTGGTCGCGATGGGCTACAAGGAGATCGAGGTCGGTTTCCCCGCCTCCGGCCAGACCGACTTCGACTTCGTCCGCTCGATCATCGAGGAGCCGGGTGCCATCCCGGACGACGTGACGATCTCCGTACTGACGCAGTCCCGTGAGGACCTGATCGAGCGGACCGTCGAGTCCCTGAAGGGCGCCAAGCGCGCGACGGTCCACCTGTACAACGCGACGGCGCCGGTCTTCCGCCGCGTCGTCTTCCGCGGCTCCAGGGACGACATCAAGCAGATCGCCGTCGACGGCACCCGCCTGGTGATGGAGTACGCGGAGAAGATCCTGGGTCCGGAGACCGAGTTCGGCTACCAGTACAGCCCCGAGATCTTCACGGACACCGAGCTGGACTTCGCCCTGGAGGTCTGCGAGGCCGTCATGGACGTGTACCAGCCGGGCCCGGGCCGCGAGATCATCCTCAACCTGCCCGCCACGGTGGAGCGTTCGACCCCGTCGACGCACGCGGACCGCTTCGAGTGGATGGGCCGCAACCTGTCCCGCCGCGAGCACGTGGTCCTGTCGGTCCACCCGCACAACGACCGGGGCACCGCCGTCGCCGCCGCCGAGCTGGCCGTGATGGCCGGCGCCGACCGCGTCGAGGGCTGCCTGTTCGGCCAGGGCGAGCGCACCGGCAACGTCGACCTGGTCACCCTGGGGATGAACCTGTTCTCGCAGGGCGTCGACCCGCAGATCGACTTCTCCGACATCGACGAGATCCGTCGCACGTGGGAGTACTGCAACCAGATGGAGGTCCACGCGCGCCACCCGTACGCGGGCGACCTGGTCTACACGTCCTTCTCCGGCTCCCACCAGGACGCCATCAAGAAGGGCTTCGACGCGATGGAGGCCGACGCCGCGGCCAGGGGTGTCACCGTCGACGACATCGAGTGGGCCGTGCCGTACCTGCCCATCGACCCGAAGGACGTCGGCCGCTCCTACGAGGCCGTGATCCGGGTCAACTCGCAGTCCGGCAAGGGCGGTATCGCCTACGTCCTGAAGAACGACCACAAGCTGGATCTGCCGCGCCGCATGCAGGTCGAGTTCTCGAAGGTCATCCAGGCCAAGACGGACGCCGAGGGCGGCGAGGTCACCCCGAAGGACATCTGGAGCACCTTCCAGGACGAGTACCTGCCCAACCCGGCCAACCCGTGGGGCCGTATCCAGGTCAAGCAGGGCCAGACCACGACCGACACCGACGGCGTGGACACGCTGACCGTCGAGGCCGAGGTCGACGGCGAGGAGCGCGTCCTGGTCGGTACGGGCAACGGTCCGATCTCCGCGTTCTTCCACGCCCTCCAGGGCATCGGTGTCGACGCCCGGCTGCTGGACTACCAGGAGCACACGATGAGCGAGGGTGCCTCGGCCGTCGCCGCCTCGTACATCGAGGTAGCCGTCGAGGACAAGGTTCTGTGGGGCATCGGCATCGACGCGAATACGACACGTGCGTCGCTGAAGGCCGTCGTCTCCGCGGTGAACCGCGCGGGTCGCTGACCCGGCTGAGCTGGTATTTCCCGGCCCCGTGCACCTTTTGTCGGTGCGCGGGGCCGCGTCATGTCTCGGCCACCGCGCCGGTCCGCCGTGATCCGGTCGTGACCAAGGTACTGACGGCGCGTCGACAATGTGGCTAACATCACGCCAGCGCCGCGATGTTGCGACGCGGATACGGAGGTGTGCGACGTGCTGCCGAAGCTGGGACATATGCGGCGAACCGGGCTCACGCGGGTGCTCGGAGTGCACACCACCTGGACCACCGTGGGCGACGGGGAGTTCTTCTGCCCCGGCTGCGGCGGCGACCGCAACTACCAACGGCGCACCGGCCGGCGCCGCTTCACCGTCCTCGGAGTGCCGCTCGTGCCCCGCGGACAGGCCGGGCCCGTCGTCCAGTGCGCCGCCTGCGAGCGGCGGTTCGGCACGGAGGCGCTCGACCACCCGACCACGCACCGCTTCTCCGCGATGCTGCGCGACGCCGTCCACACGGTCGTGCTCGCCGTCCTCGCGGTCGGCGGCTCCCCCTCGCGCCCCTCGCTGGAGTGCGCGGTCGGCGTCCTGCGCGCGGCCGGCTTCGACGACAGCTCCGAGGACCGGCTCGCCGCACTCGTCGAGGCGCTGGTGACCGACGCGGGCCGACTGCCCGAACACGTCGGGTCCGGCGCCGGGCTCGCCATCGAGCTGCACGAGGCGCTCGACCCGCTCGCCGCCCATCTCGCCCCGGCGGGACGGGAGTCGATCCTGCTCCAGGGCGCCCGGATCGCCCTCGCGGACGGCCCGTACTCGTCCGCCGAGCGCGATGTCCTCGGCACCGTCGGCGCGGCCCTCACCATGTGCACGGACGAGGTCGCCGACCTGCTCGTGGCCGCGGCCCGCACCCCCAGCTGATCCCCGCGCGGTACTCCCCGGGGAGTACCGCGCCGCCCGCACCCCCCGGGGCAGTACCCCGGGACTCCGCCGCGGGCGCGATGGAACGGCCCTCGCCGTCGACGAGTCTGGTGACACCGGACTTCGGGACGTCGACACGAGAGGGGCCCGCCCATGGCCGCATCACCGAGAGGGAAGAGGCGCGCGGTGCCGTGGGTGCTGCTCGCCCTGTGGATCGGCGTGCTCGCCCTCGCCGGACCGTTCGCCGGCAGGCTCGGCGACGTCCAGCACAACAAGGCGGTCGACTACCTGCCGGCGAGCGCCGACTCGACGCAGGTCGCGAAGCTCCAGGACAAGCTGCCCGGCGGCGAGAGCACCGACCTCGTCCTCGTCTACCACCGGGACGGCGGCCTGACCGCCGCCGACCGCACCGCGGCGGCCCGCCAGGTCGCCTCCGTGGACGCCCGGTTCGACCTCGTCGAGACACCGCGCGGCATCCCCTCGGCGTCCGGCGACACCCTGATGTACCCGGTCGCGAGCACCGGCCCCGGCACCGACGAGAAGGCCCGCGACACGTTCGTCGACGGCGTGCGCGACCTCGCCCACGACACCGGCGGCGGACTCGGCGTCGATGTCGGCGGCCCCGGCGCCCTGGCCACCGACGCCGGCGAGGTCTACCAGTCGCTCGACGGACCGCTGCTCTACACGACCGTCGCCGTCGTCGCCCTGCTGCTGATCCTCATCTACCGCAGCCCGTTCCTGTGGCTCGTCCCGCTCGCCGTCGCGGGCGTCGCCGACTTCCTGTCCATGGGCGTCGCCTACGGGCTCAACCAGGCCTTCGGCACCACGATCTCCGGGCAGAGCCAGGGCGTGATGACGATCCTCGTCTTCGGCGCGGGCACCGACTACGCGCTGCTCATCGTCTCCCGCTACCGCGAGGAGCTGCGCCGCGTCGAGCGCCCCCACGACGCCATGCGCGCCGCCCTGCGCGGCTGCGGGCCCGCCGTGCTCGCGTCCTCGGGCACCGTCGCCGCCGGACTGCTCTGCCTGCTGGCCGCCGACCTCAACTCCTCGCGCGGCATGGGCCCCCTCGGCGCCGTCGGCGTCCTGTGCGCGCTCGCCGCCATGCTGACCCTGCTGCCCGCGGTCCTCGTGCTGCTCGGGCGGCGCGTGTTCTGGCCGCTGATCCCCGCGTTCGGCTCCGTGCCCCGGCAGCGCAGGTCCCTGTTCTCCGCGATGGGCGCCTCGGCCGGACGCAGGCCCCTCGCCGTCCTCGGCGCCGGGGCCGTCCTGCTCGGCGCCCTCGCTCTCGGCGTGCTCAACCTGCCCGGCAGCCTCAAGCAGGAGGACTCCTTCACCGACAAGCCCGACTCCGTCACCGCGATGCAGACCCTCGCCGCCGCCTACCCGGACCACAGCGCCCAGCCCATCAGCGTGCTCGCCCCGGCCCGGGACGCCGACCGCGCCCTCGACGCGGCCCGCGCCACCCCCGGAGTCGCCGAGGTCAGGACCGGGCGCAGCGGCGGCGGCTGGACCGAGATCGCCGTGACCGCCGACGCCGCCCCGCAGAGCGCCGCCGAGACCGCGACCATCGAGGCGCTGCGCGACCGGCTCGACGGACAGGGCGCGTACGTCGGCGGGCCCAGCGCCGAACAGCTCGACCTGAAGGACACCAACGCCCGCGACCGGCTCGTCGTCGTCCCGATCGTGCTCGCCGCCGTCCTGCTGATCCTCGTCGCCCTGCTGCGCAGCCTCGTCGCACCGCTGCTCCTGCTGGTCGCGGTGGTCGCGGTGTGGGGCGCGTCCCTCGGTATCGCCGGGCTCGTCCTCGAGCCGCTCTTCGGCTTCGCCGGCACCGACCCCGGTCTCGGACTGCTCTCGTTCGTCTTCCTCGTCGCCCTCGGCGTCGACTACGGGATCTTCCTCATGCACCGGATGCGGGAGGAGGTGCTCGGCGGCCAGGACACCCGCGCGGCCGCGCTGACCGCCCTGCGCACCACCGGCGGCGTCATCGCCTCCGCCGGACTCGTCCTCGCCGCGACGTTCGCCGTGCTGACCAACATGCCGCTCGTGCAGCTCGTCGAACTGGGCTTCGTCATCGCGGTCGGCGTCCTCCTGGACACGTTCCTCGTGCGGACGTACCTCGTGACGTCGGCGAGCGTGCTGCTGGGCCGCCGGGTGTGGTGGCCGGGCCCGCTCGCCGCGGAACCGGCCGCACCGGTGCCGCCGCCGACCGGGGAACCGGTCCTCACCCTCAAGTGATCCACGGTGCCCCTCCGTGCCGGAGGGGCACCGGCCTGCCCCACTATGGACCGGTGGACGTGACCCGCCTGATGCTGCCTCCCTCACTGCGGCCCGGATCCGACCGGCCCGCCGGGCCGCCGGACCCGTCCCGCGTGCTGCGCCACGACGCGCTGCTCGCCGTCGTCCTCGCGCTCGTCGACGTGGCGTTCGCGCTCGGCCTCCCCGACGAGGGCCGCCGGCCGACCGCCTTCGGCTGGGCGCTCCTGCTGCTCGCCCACGTCCCGATGGCCTGGCGGCGGACCGCGCCGCTCGCCTCCTTCCTCGGCGTCGTCGCCTGCGTCGCCCCGTACCACGCGATGGACTTCCACCACACCGCGCCGCTCGCGGTCTCCCTCGTGGGCCTGTTCACGGTCGCCATGACCGGCAGGCCGCGGCGCTCCGTGCTCATCGGCGTCGGCGTCATCGGGCTGATGCTGACCGTCAAGTTCAGCAAGGGCATGGCCGAGGGCGCCGAAGCCCTGCGCGTCGCCGGCTGGATCGTCGCCGTGCTCCTCCTCGGCGTCTACGCGCGCGTGCACCGGCAGTACCTGGCCTCGATCGTCGAGCGCGCCGAACGGGCCGAGCGCACCCGCGAGGAGGAGGCCCGCCGCCGGGTCGCCGAGGAGCGCCTGCGCGTCGCCCGCGACCTGCACGACCTCCTCGCCCACAGCATCACCCTCGTCGGCGTCCAGACCTCCGTCGCCGCCCACGTCCTGAACGCCGACCCCGACCGCCTGGACCGGGCCGCCGTCGCCAGAGCGCTCGACGACATCGCCGACACGTGCCGCTCCGCGCGCGGCGAACTGCGCGCCACCCTCGAAGTGCTGCGCGCGTCACCGGACGAGTCGCGCGGCCCGCTGCCCGGCCTCGACGGCGTCCCCGAACTGCTCGCGGCGGCCCGGACGGCGGGCGCGGTCGTCACCGCCGTGCTCGACCCGCCGCAGGTGCCGCCGGCGGTCGGCGCGGCCGCGTACCGGATCGTGCAGGAGGCCCTGACGAACGCGGTCCGTCACGGCGGCCCCGACGTGTCCGTCCGGGTCGAGATCGGCGCCGGGCAGGGCGAGCTGCGGGTCACGGTCCAGGACGACGGCGTCGGCACCGCGCCACCGGCCGGCGGGGGCGGGTTCGGCCTCGTCGGCATGCGCGAGCGGGCCCGCAGCGTCCTGGGCACCCTGGAGGCGGGCCCGCGGGACGAGGGCGGCTTCCGGGTCGCGGCACGCATCCCCGTACCCGGCGGACCGGCCGCCCACCGACCGACCGAGGAACCCCGATGAACGCCCCCGTCAGAGTGCTGCTCGCGGACGACCAGGCCCTCGTGCGGGCCGCCTTCGCGCTGCTCGTCGACTCCGCCCCCGACATGACCGTCGTGGGCCAGGCCGCGACCGGCCGGGAAGCCGTCCGGCTGGCCAGGGAGGCACGCGCCGACCTCGTGGTGATGGACATCCGCATGCCCGACCTGGACGGCATCGAGGCCACCCGGCTGCTCGCCGCCGACGAGGACCTGGCGGGCGTCAGGGTCCTGATGCTGACGACCTACGACACCGACGAGCACGTCGTGGAGGCCCTGCGCGCGGGCGCCTCGGGCTTCCTCGTCAAGGACACCCGCCCCGCCGAACTCCTCGACGCCATCCGCACGGTCGCCGCCGGCGAGGCGCTGCTCTCCCCGGGCCCCACGGCCCGGCTCATCGCCCGAGTCCTGCGCGCCCCCGAGATCCCGGCCCCCGACGGCGACGGCTGCCTCGAGCAGCTCTCGCCCCGCGAACGCCAGGTCCTGACGCTCGTGGCCCGCGGCCTCACGAACACGGAGATCGCCGACACCCTCGGACTCAGCCCGCTCACCGCGAAGACCCACGTGAGCCGCATCATGGGCAAGCTCGCGGCCCGCGACCGGGCCCAACTCGTCATCCTGGCGTACGAGTCGGGCCTCGTCGCCCCGTCGAACCCGTCCTAGGGAAGCGCGCGCACCCCGTCCACGAACGCGGCCCACGCCCCGGCCCCGACCACGACGACGTCCCCGCCCGTGACCTTGGAGTCCCGGACGGGGACGACGCCGGGCACACCGTCGGCCACCTCGACGCAGTCGCCGCCGTTCCCGTCGCTGTAGGTGGACTTCCGCCAACGGGCGGCACCGATGAAGTCGGACGCGACCTCGACGCAGTTGCCCCCGTCGCCGTCGCTGTACGTGGACTTCCGCCAACGGGCGTTCGTCAGGTCGAACTCGCGCATCGCTCGTAGTCCTCCGCCGCCGATTCGATCAGTGCCCGGGACGCCTCCGGCGGCAGCGCGGCGGCCCTGAGGAGATCGTAAGCCGCCTGTGCCCGCTTCACTACTGCCGGATCGTCCAGCAGATTCCCTGAATACACGGCCTCTGTATAGGCGGTTGGCGGTGCGTCCTCGAACTCCATGAGCCGGAGCGACTTGCCCATCTGAGCATGCGCGCCGACGGCGTAGGGCAGTACGAGCACCAGCGCCCAGCGGTTGCGGGACAGCGTGACGAGCTGTTGCAGTTGGCGTGACATCACGGCCGGGCCGCCGACCGGCACGCGTAGCGCCGTCTCGTGCAGAATCGCCCAGTAGAGCGGCCGAGTGTCCGCGCTGAGCAGCTGTGCCCGGTCCAAGCGCGCGGTGACGGTCTCCTCGATGTACGCCTCGGGCGCGAAGGGGTTGCTCGCGAGGGTGATCGCCCGGGCATACTCGGGGGTCTGGAGCAGCCCCGGGATGACGAACGGTTCGAAGTCGCAGACTTTGGTCGCCGACGACTCCAGCTCCGCCGCGGCGGCGAAATACTCCGCATACCGCCGATCGTCGATCAGCTGGTGCCACATCCGCTCGAAAATACCGTCGGTTTGCAGCGCCTCGTCAATCCTGTGGGCGACATCCAACTGCGGTTTGCGAATAGCCTGTTCGAACTGGCCGATGTACCCGCCGGAAACGAATACGCGTAAGCCCAACTCCACTTGGGTCAGCCCCGCGTCCTCGCGGCGCCGCTTCAGTTCGAGCCCGAAGAACTCCCACGCCGCCTGCCGCGAACCATTGGCCATGGCCAACCCCCAGGTACAGCCCCGTAGTTGTAGTGCGCAGAGCCTTCCCCACTGTAGAGACGCGACGCCACCGTGGTGACCGGAAGCGTGAAATCGGATCGGGAAGGGGAGCCAGGTGACGGGCAATGGGAAGCATGCCGGGGCGTGTGTGGAGGAGGCCGAGGAAACGGTGGAGAAGGTGCGGTCCGCACTCGCGGCGGCGGGAATTGTGCTGCCGTCCCTCGGGCTGGATCCGGGGTCAATCGCACGGAGCTCCCCGTGTCCATTGGTGGAATTGGGGCGTTGTTCGGTTGACGCGGCGTCCCGTCTCGCCGCCGTTCTCCTCGCAAGCCAGGACGACAGGAGCGCAGCGCGATGAAGCCACCGATCGGTTCGTACGCGGTCGACACGAGCACCGGTCGGGTGGGGCGCGTGATGGGCCACGAGGGTCCGTACGTGCAGCTGCGCCCGTACGGCGGCGGGCGCGAGTGGGACTGCGAGCCCGAGCTGCTGCGGGAGGCGACGACGCACGAGCGGCTGTGGGCGGCGACGGCGTACGAGAACCGGCGCAGTCGCGGGGAGGTGTCCTGACGGCCCGCTCACCGGCCGGCCGTCGCGGGCCGGAGGGTGGGCCGCGATCGCGGCCCACCCCGTGGGGGACAATGGGGCCATGAGTCTGTTCCGCGACGACGGCATCGTGCTGCGCACCCAGAAGCTGGGTGAGGCGGACCGCATCATCACGCTGCTCACGCGCGGTCACGGACGCGTGCGGGCCGTGGCCCGGGGGGTGCGCCGGACCAAGTCGAAGTTCGGCGCCCGGCTCGAACCCTTCTCCCACGTCGACGTGCAGTTCTTCGCCCGCGGCAGCGAGCTGATCGGGCGCGGGCTGCCGCTGTGCACGCAGAGTGAGACCATCGCCGCGTACGGCGGCGGCATCGTCACCGACTACGCGCGCTACACGGCGGGCACGGCGATGCTGGAGACCGCCGAGCGGTTCACGGACCACGAGGGCGAACCGGCGGTCCAGCAGTACCTGCTGCTCGTCGGCGCGCTGCGCACGCTCGCCCGCGGCGAGCACGAGCCGCACCTGATCCTCGACGCCTTCCTGCTCCGCTCGCTCGCGGTGAACGGCTACGCGCCCACCTTCGGGGACTGTGCGAAGTGCGGAATGCCCGGTCCGAACCGGTTCTTCTCGGTCGGTGCGGGCGGCTCGGTTTGCGTCGACTGCCGGGTACCGGGCAGCGTCGTACCCTCACCCCAGGCCCTCGACCTGCTCGGCGCGCTGCTGACCGGCGACTGGGCGACCGCGGACGCGTGCGAGGCACGGTTCGTGCGCGAGGGCAGCGGGCTGGTGTCGGCGTACCTGCACTGGCACCTGGAGCGCGGTCTGCGCTCACTGCGTTACGTAGAGAAAAGCTGAGCTAGGGGAGAGGCCCGGAACATGGCACGTCGCGGAATCCTCGGACGGTCCCGTCGTGAGTACAAGACCCCCGAACCGCACCCGTCGGGCGCCCGGCCGCCGAAGGTCCCGGGCGAGCTGGTGCCCCAGCACGTGGCCATCGTGATGGACGGCAACGGCCGGTGGGCCAAGGAGCGCGGCCTGCCCCGCACCGAGGGCCACAAGGTCGGCGCCGAGCGCGTCCTCGACGTCCTCCAGGGCGCCATCGAGATGGGCGTCGGCGCGATCTCGCTGTACGCCTTCTCGACGGAGAACTGGAAGCGGTCCCCGGACGAGGTGAAGTTCCTCATGAACTTCAACCGCGACTTCATCCGCAAGACCCGCGACCAGCTCGACGAACTCGGCATCAGGGTCCGCTGGGTGGGCCGCATGCCCAAGCTGTGGAAGTCGGTCGCCAAGGAGCTGGAGATCTCCCAGGAGCAGACCAAGGGCAACGACAAGCTGACCCTCTACTTCTGCATGAACTACGGCGGCCGCGCCGAGATCGCCGACGCCGCGCAGGCGCTCGCCGAGGACGTGAAGGCGGGGCGGCTCGACCCGTCGAAGGTCAGCGAGAAGACGTTCGCCAAGTACCTGTACTACCCGGACATGCCGGACGTGGACCTGTTCCTGCGGCCCAGCGGGGAGCAGCGCACGTCCAACTACCTGCTGTGGCAGAGCGCGTACGCCGAGATGGTGTTCCAGGATGTCCTGTGGCCGGACTTCGACCGGCGTGACCTGTGGCGCGCGTGTGTCGAGTACGCCTCGCGCGACCGCCGCTTCGGTGGGGCGACGCCCAACGAGGTCCTGCTCCAGCTGGAGCGCGAGGGCTAGGCCGTGTCGGCGGAGTCCCTCTCGCCCCGCTACGGACGGACGACTGCCTTCTCCAGCAGGCCGTGCAGGGCCTGCTGCTGCTCAGGGGTGAGGGCCGCCAACGGCGATTCCTGCGTGAGGAGTTCGAGGAGCCGGTCGCGCAGGGTGGTGCCCTCCGCGGTGAGGGCGAGGTGCTTCGCGCGCCGGTCGGTGGGGTGGGGGCGGCGCTCGACCAGGGCCTGCTTCTCGAGCTTGTCGATGACGAACGTGGCGTTGGACGGCTCGCAGCTCATGCGCTCGGCGAGCTCCCGCATGGTCATCGGCCCCGTCATCTCCCGCAGGGCGGTCGCCTGGGCCGCGGTGAGACCCAGGGCCGCGGCGCGCTGACGCACGTGCTGAGCGATCTGGTGGGCCAACCCGTCCACCAGGCCGCACAGTTCCCGTTCGGCGATGGTCTGCGCTTGCGAGGGGGGCGTCATGTCTCCCACCCTAGCAAGTCCATCAAGTCTTAATGATTACAGCTTGAATGATTCAAGCTTGATGCTTATGGTGGGGCGGTGACGACTTCCGCGATCCACCCCGATGAACGACTGCGTCGACCGGCGGGCCTGCGCTCGCTGTGGCTGGGCGACACGAAGGTCTCCTACGTTCCCGACGGTGCGGTGCAGGGCCGGCCGGGCGCCTGGCTGCCGGGCACCACCGACGCGACCTGGACCGTTCACCCCGAGTATCTCGATGCCTCCGGCTGCCTCGTGGCGAGTCTCGGTGGCCTGCTGGTGGAGCACGGTGACCGCGCGCTGCTGATCGACACGGGATTCGGCCCGCACTCGCTGCCGGCCGATCCCGCGACGCCGAACGGCGCCATGTACGGCGGCGCGCTCCTGGACAGCCTGGCCGCGCTCGGGCGCTCCCCGGAGCAGATCGAAGCCGTGGCCTTCAGCCACCTGCACCCCGATCACACCGGCTGGGCCACGCAGCCCGGCCCGGACGGCGACGGAACGGTCTTCGCCCGCGCCGACCACCTCGTGACCGAGCCCGAATGGGCCGCGACCGCCGGCGAGGACGGCATCGCCGCCCTCGCGCCGCGGGTCCGCACGGTGACCGACGGACAGGAGATCTTCCCCGGCGTGCGGGTCCGCATCACCGGCGGCCACACGGCGGGACACGCGGAGTTCGTCATCTCGGGAGGCGGGACCCGGCTGATCGCCTTCGGCGACTCCCTGCACTCACCGATCCAGGTGGACCATCCCGAGTGGTCCTGCGTCTACGACCACGACCCCGCCCGGTCCGCGGACCACCGGCGCCGTCTCGTGGCCGAGCTGGCCGAGCCCGGCACGATCGGCTTCGGCGTCCACTTCGCCGATGTCGTGTTCGGCCGGGTCGGGCAGAACGGCCCGGGCCCGGCCTGGAGTCCCCTGGGCGACGGCTGAAGGAGCCGCGCGGATCAGGCAGGAGCGCCCGCGCACTCCGCGCACGTGCCGAAGATCTCCACCGTGTGCGCCACGTTCACGTACCCGTGCTCGGACGCGATCGCCTCCGCCCACTTCTCGACGGCCGGCCCCTCGACCTCGACCGCCTTGCCGCACACGCGGCACACCAGGTGATGGTGATGGTCCCCGGAGGAGCACCGGCGGTACACCGCCTCGCCCTCCGTCGTGCGCAGCACGTCGACCTCACCCGCGTCGGCGAGGGACTGAAGGGTGCGGTAGACCGTCGTCAGCCCCACCGAGTCGCCCTTGTGCTTGAGCACGTCGTGCAGTTCCTGGGCGCTGCGGAACTCGTCCACCTCGTCGAGCGCCGCCGCCACGGCCGCGCGCTGGCGGGTCGACCTGCCTCGAACCGGGGCTGCCACGGGTTCCTCCTCACGTCCCTGCCACCTGCGTACCGCCGCCATTGTGCCAGGCGGCGCCGCGGCCGGGTCAGACCTCGGCGGGCGCCTGCCCGGGGATCACGCACTCCGCCGGATCCCCGGCGACGGCCGCGGCCGCCCGGGCCCGGCGCCGGGCCAGCGGCGTCGCCAGCAGCGTCAGGGCGATGAACACCGCGATGGTGAGCAGCACGATCGTCGCGCCGGGCGGCACGTCCTGGTAGTACGAGGTGACGGTGCCGCCGAGCGTGACGACGACGCCGATCGCGACCGCGACCACGAACGTCGCCCTGAAGCTGCGGGTCAGCTGCTGAGCCGCCGCGACCGGCACCACCATGAGCGCCGACACGAGCAGCAGCCCCACGACGCGCATCGCGACGGTGACGGTGACCGCCGCGGTGATCGCGATCAGGAGGTTCAGGGCGCGCACCGGCAGGCCGGTGACGCGCGCGAACTCCTCGTCCTGGCTGACCGCGAACAGCTGGCGGCGCAGCCCCACGGTGACCAGGACCACGAAGGCCGCGAGAACGCAGATCGCGGTGACGTCGGACGGCGAGACCGTGGTGAGCGAGCCGAACAGGTAGGAGCCGAGATTGGCGGTCGAGCCGCCCGGCGCCAGGTTGATCAGCATGACGCCGCCGGCCATGCCGCCGTAGAACAGCATGGCGAGCGCGATGTCGCCGCGCGTCTTCCCGTACCAGCGGATCAGCTCCATGATCAGCGCGCCGAGCGCCGAGACGGCCATCGCCATCCACACCGGCGACGTGGACAGCAGGAAGCCGAGGCCGACGCCGGTCATCGCGACGTGCCCGATGCCGTCGCCCATGAGGGCCTGGCGGCGCTGGACCAGGTAGATGCCGATCGCGGGGGCCGTGACGCCGATGAGGACGGCGGCGAGCAGGGCCCGCTGCATGAAGGCGAAGTCGAGGAATTCCATCAGCTCAGCAGTCCTGTACGGATCGGTTCGGCGCCCGCGGGGGTGTGCGGGTGGACGTGGTCGTGGCCGGGCAGCGCGTGCTGGCCGACGGCCTTCGGGGGCGGCCCGTCGTGCAGGACGCAGCCGTCGCGGAGCACGACGGCGCGGTCGATGAGCGGCTCCAGGGGGCCCAGCTCGTGCAGGACGAGCAGGACGGTGGCGCCGCCCGCGACCTGCTCGCGCAGCGTCGAGGCGAGCACCTCCTGGCTGGCCAGGTCGACGCCGGCCATCGGCTCGTCCATGATCAGCAGCTCGGGCTCGGCGGCCAGGGCGCGGGCGATCAGCACGCGCTGGTGCTGGCCGCCGGAGAGCGCGTCGACCGAGTCCTGGGCCCGGTCGGCCATCCGCACCAGCTCCAGGGCGCGGGTCACGGCCGCGCGGTCGGACCGGCGCATGATGCCGAAGCGGGTGCGCGACAGGCGTCCGGAGGCGACGACCTCGGCGACCGTCGCGGGCACGCCGCCCGACGCGGTCGTGCGCTGCGGCACGTAGCCGATGCGCGCCCACTGCCGGAAGCGGCGCCGCTCGGTGCCGAACAGCTCGATCGTGCCGCCGGTGACCGGGACCTGGCCGATGATGCTGCGCACCGCCGTGGACTTGCCCGAGCCGTTGGCACCGAGCAGGGCCACGACCTCGCCGCGGTGGACGGCCAGGTCGATGCCGCGCAGCACGGGCCGCGCGCCGAGTTCGGCCGTCACGCCGCGCAGCGCGATGACGGGTTCTTCGGTGTCACCCACGGTGCTGCCGCCCTTCTGTGCCGGGTCGCCCGGTCCGTACGTCACTTGGCGCCGAGCGCCTTCTGCAGTGCGGCCAGGTTGGACCGCATGACCTGGAGGTAGTCCTCGCCCTTGGACTTCTTCGTGATGCCCTCGAGCGGGTCGAGCACGTCCGTCTTCAGGTGGGCGTCGCCGGCCAGCGTCTTCGCCGTCTTGTCACTGACGAGGGTCTCGTAGAAGACGGTGGTGACGCCGTCGGCCTTCGCCATCTTCTGGAGGTCCTTGACGCGGGCGGCGCTGGGCTCGCTCTCCGGGTCGAGGCCGCTGATGGCCTCCTCGGTGAGGCCGTAGCGCTCGGCGAGGTAGCCGAAGGCGGCGTGCGTGGTGATGAAGACCTTGGAGTCGGTGTTCTTCAGGCCGTCCTCGAACGCGGTGTTCAGCTTGCCGAGGTCCGCGACGAGCGCCGCGGTGTTCTTCTTGTAGTCGGCGGCGTGGTCCGGGTCGGCCTTCTCCAGGGCCTTGCCGACGCCCTCGGCGACCTCGGAGTACTTCACGGGGTCGAGCCAGATGTGCGGGTCGGAGCCCTGCTCGTCGCCGTGGTCGTGGTCGTGCTCCTCGGCGTGGCCGCCGACCTCGGAGCCGTGCTTCTCCAGCGAGGTCAGCGAGGCCGCGTCGACCTTGGTGCCGATCTCGGACTGGCTGATCGCCTCGTCGACGGAGGGCTGCAGGCCCTTGAGGTAGAGGGCGACACCGGCCTGCTCGATGCGGGCCCGCTGCTGGGCGCTGACCTCGAGGTCGTGCGGCTCCTGGCCGGGCTCGGTGAGGTTGGTGACGCTCACGTGCGAGCCGCCGATGCGCTCCGCGAGGTACTGCATCGGATAGAAGGACGCGACGACGTCGAGCTTTCCGTCGCTGTTCTTGCCGTCGGCCGCGGTGGACGTCGAGCACGCGGACAGGGCGGTCAGGCCGAGGACGGTGGTCGCGGCGACGGCGGTCGTGGATATGAGGCGGCGGCGGGAGAGCGGCCGGGGCAGGCGCACGTTCATGACACTCATTTTCAACAAAACTGGAAACGATTGTCAACAAGCCCTTCGTCCCGCTCTGTGGTGACTCAGGACCCGGAACCGATTTGGTGAGGGGGGTGGCCCCGCCGTTAACCTGAACCATTCGCTCCCGGAGTGCGTATCCAGCGCACTCGTCGTCGTCGTAATGAAGAGAGCACCGTGGCCGCCGACAAGATCGACACCATCGTCAGCCTCAGCAAGCGCCGTGGCTTCGTCTATCCCTGCAGCGAGATCTACGGCGGTCAGCGCGCCGCCTGGGACTACGGTCCGCTGGGCGTGGAGCTGAAGGAGAACCTCAAGCGTCAGTGGTGGCGCTACATGGTCACCTCGCGCGAGGACGTCGTCGGTATCGACTCGTCCGTGATCCTGGCGACCGAGGTCTGGCAGGCCTCCGGCCACGTCGCCACGTTCACCGACCCGCTGACCGAGTGCACCTCCTGTCACAAGCGGTTCCGTGCGGACCACCTGGAAGAGGCGTACGAGGAGAAGAAGGGCCGCCTCCCGGAGAACGGCCTGGCGGACATCAACTGCCCCAACTGCGGCACCAAGGGCTCCTTCACCGAGCCCAAGCAGTTCTCGGGCCTGCTCTCCACGCACCTCGGCCCCACGCAGGACAGCGGCTCCGTCGCCTACCTGCGCCCCGAGACCGCCCAGGGCATCTTCACCAACTTCAGCCAGGTGCAGACGACTTCGCGCCGCAAGCCGCCCTTCGGCATCGCGCAGATGGGCAAGTCGTTCCGCAACGAGATCACGCCCGGCAACTTCATCTTCCGCACCCGCGAGTTCGAGCAGATGGAGATGGAGTTCTTCGTCAAGCCCGGCGAGGACGAGCAGTGGCAGGAATACTGGATGGAGCAGCGCTGGAACTGGTACACCGGTCTCGGCCTGCGCGAGGAGAACATGCGGTGGTTCGAGCACCCGAAGGAGAAGCTCTCCCACTACTCGAAGCGCACCGCTGACATCGAGTACCGCTTCCGCTTCGGCGGCAGCGAGTGGGGCGAGCTCGAGGGCGTCGCCAACCGCACCGACTACGACCTCTCCGCCCACTCCAAGGCCTCCGGCCAGGACCTCTCCTACTACGACCAGGAGAAGGGCGAGCGGTACACGCCGTACGTCATCGAGCCCGCGGCCGGTGTCGGCCGCACGATGCTCGCCTTCATGCTCGACTCGTACTTCGAGGACGAGGCGCCCAACGCCAAGGGCAAGATGGAGAAGCGCACCGTCATGCGCTTCGACCCGCGCATCGCGCCCGTGAAGGTGGCCGTTCTGCCGCTGTCGCGCAACCCGGAGCTGTCGCCCAAGGCGAAGGGGCTCGCGGCGGCGCTGCGCCAGCACTGGAACATCGAGTTCGACGACGCCGGTGCGATCGGGCGGCGCTACCGCCGCCAGGACGAGATCGGTACGCCGTTCTGTGTCACCGTCGACTTCGACACGCTCGAGGACAACGCGGTCACCGTGCGGGAGCGGGACACGATGAAGCAGGAGCGGGTGTCTCTCGACCAGATCGAGGGGTATCTCGCGGCGCGGCTGATCGGCTGCTGATCGCCTCCGGCGTGCTGGCCCCGGGTTCTCCGCGTTCTGCGGGCCCGGGGCTTTGTCGTGCGGGCCTCCTGGCCGCCGGCCCCGGGGCTCCGCCCCGGACCCCGCTCCTCAATCGCCGGAGGGGCTTG
>NZ_WWIA01000909.1 GCF_009870065.1 Streptomyces sp. SID5785
TGGTCCTTGGCGAGGAGGCGCAGGACGAGGCTCTCGAGCGCTTCGGGGATCTCGGCGCGCAGCCGGCGCAGCGGGACGGGGGCTTCGTAGAGGTGGCGGTGGAGGATGCCGAGGGCGGTGGTGCCGGCGAACGGGACGTCTCCGCTGAGCAGTTCGTGCAGGAGGACGCCGAGGGCGTAGAGGTCGGTGTAGGGGCCGACGGCGCCGCCCATGGCCTGTTCGGGGGCCATGTAGGCGGGGGTGCCGATGGGTGAGCCGGTGTGGGTGAGGCGGGTGGTGTCGGTGTCGAGGACCGAGGCGACGCCGAGGTCGAGGACGGTGACGGTGCCGTCCTTCTTGATCATCACGTTGCGCGGCTTGAGGTCGCGGTGGACGATCGGGACGGCGTGGACGGCGGACAGCACGGCGCACAGCTGGGCGGCGACGGAGACGGCCCAGGGCCAGGGGTAGGGGGTGTGCTCGGCGAAGTGGTCGGCGAGGTCGGAGCCGTCGACGTACTGCATGACGAGGTAGAGGAACGGGGAGGTGCCGTCGTCCTCGCTGCCCGCGTCGTGGACGGTGACGAGGCCGGGGTGGTCGACCTGGGCGGTGACGCGGCACTCGCGCAGGAAGCGGCGGCGCAGCTCTTCGGCCTCGGCGCCGGCGACGCGGTCGGGGCGGACGAGTTTGACGGCGACGCGGCGGTCGAGGCGCTGGTCGTAGGCGGTCCAGACCTGGCCCATGCCGCCCTGGCCGATGAGTGTGGACAGCTCGTACCGGCCGGCGACGACGCGGCCGCCGGTGGTGGGTGGTGCGGTCACCGGCCGCCGTCCTGCCGGCGCAGGTAGTCGCTCAGCTCGTCGAGCTCGGCGCGGACCTGGTCGATGCGGTGCGGCGGCTGGCCCTGGGCGGGCGGTCCCGGCGGGGTGGACGGCGGGGTGGACGGCGGGACGGGCGTGGTCCGGGGGGCGGTGGTGCCCTGGGTGAGGTGGGCCGCGGGGCCGGGCTGCGGGTACACCGGGGCCTGGGGCTGGGGCCGGCCGTAGCCGTACGGGGGCTGGGGCTGCGGGCCCGGGAGGAAGGGGCCGGTCGCGGGGCGTGCGGCGAGGCGCTGCTGCGCGGCGAGCCGGATGTCGGCCACGAGGAAGTACGTGACGGAGACGGCGAGGGTGAGGAGCATGACGACCATGCCCGCGTTGCCCTGGGCCACGAACTCCTCGTCGCCGGGGTCGGTGAAGACGAGCACCCAGGACAGGAGCTGGAACGCGGCGACGGCGCTGAAGACCTGCCAGTCGACCCTTCGGCGGCTGGTCACGGCGAGCTTGAGTGTCGGCACGAACGCCAGGAAGCCGATGGTGAGCACCGCGATCGCCACGAACAGGACGCGCAGTCCTGCCTGGGCCCCGGAGGACGGGGGCTGGGGCGGAGGCGGCGCGTAGCCCTGGCCGTGCATGGCTGCTCCTGCTGGTGTGTGCCTGTTCGAAACCCGTGTTCTGCATCGAGGTTATAGGCCCGCGCGGACAACCGGACCGGGGATGTACCGAACCGTTGCCGACCGGCCGGGGCGGGGCGGGTCATTCCGGGTCGAGGGTGCCGTCCGTGAGTCCGTCGTAGAGGCCCTGGACGAGCTGTTCGCCGAGGCGGGAGGCCTGGCGCAGGGCGTCCTCGAAGGCGGCGAGTGCGCTGAACCGGGCGCCGTAGCGGGCCTGTTCGGACCGGGGCAGTCGGGGCAGCTGGAGGCGGCGCACGTCGAGCCGGGTCGCGGTGGAGGCGTAGCTGCTGGCCTGGCGGTTGTTCGCCGTGGAGCGCAGGAACCCGGCGACGAACCAGGGGTCGAGCGCGTCCGGGTCGGGGCGCAGCAGGGCGAGGCCGCGGCCGAGGGCGGCGCCCGCGGTGGCCTCGTCGACGACGCGGGCGGCGGCGCCCGCGCCGATGACGGGCACGACGATGTCGCCGGGGGCGAGGAGGACGGGGTCGTCGTCGGCGGTATGGGTGCCGGAGGGGGCGGTGCCGGTGAGGACGTCGTGGTCGGTGAGGACGGCGCGGACGGTGCGGACGGTGCGGACGGGGACGCGCGCGGGGGTGGTGGGTGCGCCGGGGGTGCCGGGGCTCGTGGCGGTGTGCAGGGACAGGGCGCCCGCGCGCGCGAGCTCGCCGACGGTGGTCTGGGGCCAGCGGGCGGGGGCCGCA
>NZ_WWIA01000910.1 GCF_009870065.1 Streptomyces sp. SID5785
GTCGCGTCCGTCGCGTCGGTCACGTCCGTCGCGTCCTCGTCGTCGAGCCAGGCCAGCGTGCGGCACAGGTCGAGGAGCTGCCAGGTGCGCATCGTGAGCAGCGGCTCGCGGCCGGCCACGACCTGCCGCGCCTGCCGGTGGCGGCCCGCCTGGAGGTGCGCGGCGACCAGCCCGTGCAGGGCGTCGCGGTCCGTGGGATCGGCCCGGCAGGCGTCCTCGAAGTGGCGGATCGCCGTCATGGGCCGGCCGTGCACGACCAGCTCCGCGAGCCCCCGCACCCGGTCGGTGCCCGGCGACCCGGGGCGGGCCGTGGCCAGCCGGCCGGCGAGCGCCGCCGCGCGCTCGATGCGTGACGCGGGATCGTCGAAGTCCGCGGCGAACAGGCGGCGGACGTGGCCGAGGAGCGCGGCGGGCGGACGGTCGTGCCGGCCCAGCAGGTCGGCGTACACGTCGAGCGCCGAGTCGTTGTCGGCGCGGGCCTCGGTGAGCTCGACGGCGGCGGCCAGGCGGGCCTCCTCGCCCGCCTGCGGGGCCCGGTACAGGCGGGCCAGCAGGACGAGGGCCCAGGCGCGGTCGTCGCCGCTGCCGCGGCTGAGCACGGCGCGGGCCAGCGGGATCCAGCTCAGTTCGAGGCCGGGGCCGCCCGCCCCGGCCAGCTGTTCCCCGTGGCCGGCCAGCCGCTGTAGGTCGTCGACGCGCAGCAGCGGCAGGAAGCGCGCCTGTAAGCAGGACTCCTGGAAGGACAGCCACAGCGGCGCCGACTGCTCGGGCCGCTCCTCGAAGCCCGTGAGCACGGTCCTCATCCGCTCGAGGGCCCGCTCCGTCCCCGTCTCGGCCAGTGCGTCGGCCCAGGCGTTCTCCAGCCGCCCGAGTCCGGACAGGCTCTTGCGCAGCGATCGCTGAGGCTGCATCACATCACCCCCCGCTCCCCCTCGTACCGGCTGCCCACCACGTCAGCCCCCGTTCCCGGCGAGACGCGCGAAGTGCTGCGCCTGGAACCGGTTGCCCGCCGCGCGGAACGCGGCCTCGGCCCGGCGGGCCAGGCGCTCACGGCTCATGCCCTCGGGCGGCCGGACGCCGTCCCTGACCAGGGTGTAGGCCTCCGCCCAGTGCCGGGCGGCGGCGTCCGGCTCCGCCAGGTCCTCCAGGGTCGCCGCCAGTTCGGCCAGCACGGTGGCCCGCAGCTCACGCCGGCCGGCGGCGGCGAGCGCGGCGCGCAACTGGTCGGCCGCCGCACGGGAGG
>NZ_WWIA01000911.1 GCF_009870065.1 Streptomyces sp. SID5785
CTCCGGGGACCAGGGGTCGAATGCGGGAGGGGGAGGGGGAGGGGGAATCGGGGTGGGTGTGGTGGCGGGGTCCATGTCCGGACGGTAGTCCGGCGGCCCGGGACGGGACAGACGCCCGTCCCGGGACCCGGGCTCAGCCGGGTGTCACCAGGCGGGCCTCGTACGCGAAGACCGCCGCCTGCGTGCGGTCGCGCAGCCCGAGCTTCACCAGCACCCGGCTCACATGCGTCTTGACCGTCGACTCGGCGACCACGAGCCGCTCCGCGATCTCCCCGTTCGACAGGCCCTGCGCGATGAGCACGAGCACCTCCGTCTCCCGCTCGGTCAGCTCCCCGTACGCCTCCGGGCTCTGCGCGCCCGGTGGCCGCGGCGCCGCCGCCAGCCGGGAGAACTCCGTGATGAGCCGGCGCGTCACCGTCGGCGCGAGCAGCGCCTCACCCGATGCCACCACCCTTACACCGTCCGCGAGTTGACGTGCCGAGGCGTCCTTGAGGAGGAACCCCGAGGCACCCGCGCGCAGCGCCTGGTACACGTACTCGTCGAGATCGAAGGTGGTCAGGACGAGGACCCGCGCGCCCTCGTCGGCCGCGACGATCTCCCGCGTCGCCTCGATGCCGTTCAGCTCCGGCATCCGGATGTCCATCAGGACGACGTCGGGGCGCAGTTCACGGACCCGGGCCACCGCCTCGAGCCCGTTGACCGCCTCGCCGACGACCTCGATGTCCGGCATCGCGTTCAGCAGGACCGAGAACCCCTCGCGGACCATCATCTGGTCGTCGGCGATCAGCACCCGGATCATGCCGCTTCCTCCGCGCCGGGGCGCTCCGCCACCGGGACCGGGACGAACACCGCGACCTCGTAGCCCCCGTCGTCCGTCGCGCCCGCCGTGATCTCCCCGCCCAGCATCGCCACCCGCTCCCGCATGCCCGTCACCCCGTGCCCCGCGCCCGGGCTCGGCTTCGCGAGCCGGTCCGGCGGACCGTTCACCACGCGCAGGCCGAGCCCGCCGAGCACGTACGCCACCTCGACCGCGGCCGGGGCGCCGGGCGCGTGCCGCAGCACGTTGCTCAGCGCCTCCTGCACGATCCGGTACGCCGACAGCTCCACCCCGGGCGGCAGCTCCCGCACCGCACCGGTCACCGTCCGCTCCACGGTCAGGCCCGCGTCCCGCACGTTCTCCACCAGCCGGTCCAGGTCGGCGAGCGTCGGCTGCGGGGCGTCCGGCGCCTCGTAGTCCTCCGCCCGTACGACCCCCAGGACGCGGCGCAGTTCGGTGAGCGCCGCCACCGCGTTCTCCCTGATCGTGACGAACGCCTGCTCCAGCTCGGGCGGCGGGTTCTCCACCCGGTACGGGGCGGCCTCGGCCTGGATCGCGACCACCGACATGTGGTGGGCCACCACATCGTGCAGCTCCCGCGCGATGTTCGTGCGCTCCTCCAGGAGCGTGCGCCGGTCCCGCTCGACGGCGCCCGCCACCCGCTCCTGGACGACCTCGCGGCGCGTCGACCGGTTCACCTGCACCAGCGTCACCAGGGCGACCGCGATCCCGGAGACCACCATCATCGGAACGGCGTCGCTGTCGTACCAGTCACCGCCGGTCAGCGGCGTCACGACGAACCCGTACAGCGTGCTCAGCGCCCACATGCCGGCCGCCGTGCGGGGCGCGGTGCGGGCCGCGACGATCATCATCACCGCCGTGTGACCGACGAGGCTGCCCGCGGGCCACGGCGTCGGGGAACCGCCCGTCACCACGACCAGGACGGCCGCCGCGCCGAGCGAGGCCCACCACGCCAGCACCGGGCGCAGCAGCGTCAGCGCCACCGGGACCGCCACCAGGAGGCCGCCCAGCACCGAGAAGAACGCGTCGGCGCCGAGGCTGACGCTCTCCGCGCCCACCGCGAACGTCAGCAGCGCGACGCCGAGCACGACCGCGTGCGGCAGGCTGCCCAGCCGCTTGCGTATCCGGCGCGGGAACAGCAGGGTCCACGGGCCCGTGGCCGCGGCCCGGGGCAGCGGGCGGTACGCGGCGGCGTCGCGGAACAGGTCCGCGCGCACGCCCCGCAGGCCCGCCTTCACGAGGCTCAGCTCGGGGCTCCGGTCGCCCTCCGGGCGCAGGGGGGTGGTCGTGGTCGTGTCGGTCATGTCATCACGGTAGGCGGGAGCCGGGGTGCGGGGCGTCCGGCCGGAGAAGGGTTCGCGGGGGTCCGCCTCAAGTACTACGTGGGGGGCGGGGTGTCGCGGGGTCCGGCGGGGCCGGGGTCGTCACAGGTCCGGCGCGGCCGGGGTCGTCACAGGTCCGGCGCGGC
>NZ_WWIA01000912.1 GCF_009870065.1 Streptomyces sp. SID5785
TCGCCTCGGCCGTGATCGTGTCCAGCTCGCCGAGCACCCGCGCGTACGTCTCCCGGGCCTCCCGGTGCACCCAGGCGATGGACGACCCCGGCAGGATGTCGTGGAACTGGTGGAGCAGCACCGTCTTCCAGATCCGGTCCAGATCCTCGTACGGGAAGGCGTACCCGGGATCGTGCAGCGCCGCCGCCGTGCACCACAACTCGGCCTCGCGCAGCGCGTGTTCGCTGCGCCGGTTGCCCTGCTTCGTCTTGGCCTGCGTCGTGTACGTCGCCCGGTGCATCTCCAGGTACAGCTCTCCGGACCACACGGGGGCCCGGTTCCCGTACTCGGTGTGGGCGGCCTCGAAGAACGCCCCGGGCCGCTCGATCTCGACCCGGGGCGAGCCCTCGAGCGAGCGCAGCCGGCGGGCCTTCTCCAGCATCTCGCGGGTCGGACCGCCGCCGCCGTCGCCCCAGCCGAACGGCACGAGCGAGTGCGACGCCGCGCCCTTCTCCGCGAAGTTCCGCTCGGCGTGGGCGAGTTCGGCGGCATGGAACTGGGAGTTGTACGTGTCGACGGGCGGGAAGTGCGTGAAGACGCGGGTGCCGTCGATGCCCTCCCACCAGAAGGTGTGGTGCGGCATCTTGTTCGTCTGGTTCCAGCTGAGCTTCTGGGTGAGGAACCACCGGGCGCCCGCCAGCTTCGCCAGCTGGGGGAACGCCGCCGTGTACCCGAAGGAGTCCGGCAGCCAGATCTCCTCCGTCTCCACGCCGAGCTCCTCCAGGAAGAACCGCTTGCCGTGCACCAGCTGGCGGGCCAGGGCCTCGCCGCCCGGCATGTTGGCGTCCGACTCCACCCACATCGAGCCGACCGGTGCCCAGTTGCCGTCCGCCACCGCCTTCTTGATGCGCTCCCACACGTGCGGCTGGTGCTCCTTCACCCACGCGTACTGCTGGGCCTGCGAGCACGCGAACACCAGCTCCGGATAGTCGCGGGCGAGCGCGGTGACGTTGGCGAACGTGCGGGAGGCCTTGCGGACCGTCTCGCGCAGCGGCCACAGCCACGCCGAGTCGATGTGTGCGTGCCCGGCGGCCGAGATCCGGTGGGCGCTGGCGTGCGCGGGCCGGGCGAGGACCTCGGCGAGCTCGGCGCGGGCGGCCGCGGCCGTGCCCGGCACGTCGTGCAGGTCCAGGGCGTCCAGCATCCGCTCCAGGGCGCGCAGGATCTCGTGGCGCCGGGCCCGGTCCGGGTCCAGTTCGTGCATCAGCTCGGTGAGCACCTCGACGTCAAGGACCAGGTGCCAGACCGTCTCGTCGAGCACCGCGAGGTCGGCGGAGCGGAACCGGTAGACGGGCTCGTCGCCCGCGGTCAGCACGTCACCGAGGAACGTCGGCTCGAAGTCGCGCAGGACCGCGGGGTTGGCCGCGGCCTCCAGGAGCAGATCCACGGGCTCGCCTCCGGCGGCGCGCTCGGCGATCGTCAGATGCCGGTTGCGCGGGTGGATGCCCTTGAGCGGGACGCCGGAGGCGTCGTACAGGAGGCCCTCCGCCTGGAACCCGGGTCCGTCGCCGCTGAACCCGGGGTCCACGACCACCTCGACGTGCCGCCCGGCCCACTCCGTCGGGACCTGCCCGGTCATCCGGAACCAGCTCGTCGACCAGGGGCTGCCCCAGGCCGTGCCCGGCTCGAACGGCGCGTAGGTGCCCTCCAGCGCCTGCGCGACCGGCACGGGCTCACCCGGCGCGTGCCACACGCTCAGGGTCAGCGCCGTCCGCTCCGTGTACTGCGCGGGGCGGACGAACTGCCGCATCGCCCGCTCCAGTCGGCCCTCCACCAGGTGTCGGTCGTCGTGCACAGCGGCTCCTTCTTCCCGTCGGCCCGGATCTTCACGCGTGTCCGCTTCCGCGCGTGTCTGCTCGTCGCGCGTCGGCTCGGCACGCTTCTCCGCCTGATTCGCTTCCCTACCCGAAGTGGTGGACGAATCAACAAGAGTGCGGGCAGGGCAGCGGGGCATGCATTCCCGTGTACGCGTTCGAGCACAGTCCGGGCGGCACAGGTCGACAGAGAAGGGCACCGGGATCGGCGTGTGGGCGGGGGAATGGGACGGCAGTCACGAGGGGGCTCACCGATGAGCGTCGGGAGCACCACGACGAGCACCACGACGAGAGGCGCGGCGCGCGGCGCGCAGGAGGCGGGGGCGGCACCGGGGGAGCGGTCCGTCGAACTCAGACGCACGCTCGGCAGGGCCGACCTGCGGGCGGTGCCCGAGACCCGCCGGGCGGTGCGCGAACTGCTCCGGCACTGGGGCGGCCCCGGCCGCTCCGAGATAGCCGAGCTGCTCACCAGCGAGCTCGTGACGAACGCCCTGGTGCACACCGACCGCGAGGCCGAGGTGACCGCGACCGTGCGGCCCGACGGGCTGCGCGTCGAGGTCCGCGACTACGTGAGCCGCCGGCCCGAGCCGAACGTGCCGCCCGCCGAGGACGGCACCCACGGCCGCGGCCTGTTCCTCGTCGAGTCGCTGGCCGACGCGTGGGGCGTGTCCGTGCCGGGCACCGGAGCACCGGGCAAGGTCGTCTGGTTCGAGCTGACCGGCGACGCCGCCTGACCACGGGGCCGGGCGGACGCCGCCGGAGCGCACGGCCGGGGCTCCTCAGCCGAACTGCTGCTCGAGGTCCTTGAGCTTCTGCTCGAGCGTGTCGAGCCGCGGCAGCGCCTGGGTGTCGTCCTCCGCCGTGAGGTCGACGGTCTGCGCGGGCTGCTGGTCAGCGCCGCCCTTGACCGCCTGGAGCGAGGGCCGCGCGCGCAGCGGCAGCTGCTCCTGCGAGGGCTGGGTCCCCGCCGATATGGCAGGCTCCGCGCCGCCCTGCGCGGAGCCGCCCGCGGTCACGGCCGGCACCGCCGACGCCTCGGCCTCGGGGGCGTCGGCCCGGCTCAGATAGGTGCGATGGCCCCGGCTGAGCGCCTTGAGCTGCGCGCGCTCCAGCTTCTCGTGCTCGCGCCGCCGGGTCCGCTCCTGGAGCTTCTCGCGCTTGTCCTCGCGCACCTCGTCCACGGCCTCGTCCAGCGTCCGCACGTTCTCCAGGAGCATCAGCGACCAGGCGCTGTACGTCTCCCGGGGCGCGCGCAGCCACCGCACGATCCGGATCTGCGGCAACGGCCGCGGCACCAGGCCCTGTTCCCGCAGCGCCGCGCGGCGGGTCTGCTTCAGGGCCCGGTCGAAGAGCACGGCCGCCGACAGGGACATCCCCGCGAAGAAGTGCGGCGCGCCCGCGTGGTCGAGGCCCCGGGGCGCGTGCACCCAGTTGAACCAGGCGGCCGCCCCGGCGAACGTCCACACGAGTATGCGCGAGCCGAGTGCCGCGTCACCGTGGCTGGCCTCGCGCACCGCGAGCACCGAGCAGAACATGGCCGCACCGTCGAGCCCGAAGGGGACGAGGTACTCCCAGCCCCCGGACAGGCTCAGGTTCTGCCGGCCGAAGCCGACCAGGCCGTGGAAGGACAGTGCGGCGGCGACCGCGGCGCAGCAGAACAGCAGCACGTACGAGGCCGTGCCGTACAGGGCCTCCTTGCGCCTGCGGCGTTCCTCGCTGCGCTCCCACGAGTCGTCGGCCGACGCGCTGTTCTTCGCGTCCCCGGCGCGCCTGCCGCGCGCGAGCACCGCCACCGCCGCCAGCATGCCCAGGAGCAGCACGGCGCCCGGAAGCAGCCAGTCCAGCGATATGTCGGTCAGTCTCATCTGGGGTCCCTTGCGTCGCGATAGGGCTTATCGGGCGCCATAGTGGCCCAGCCTTCCGAGCCCGCAGGGGGTTTCGGGACAAGTGAACGCCATGGGAGTGCGAGGGGGCGCGTCAACGGCCCGTACGCTCGAACTCGCCTACAAGGAGACGGAGTTGCGTTCGATTCCGCCCACCCGAACGAGTGGTTCGAGGGGAGGGGGCCGTGGTTCAGGCCGGCTGGGCCGCCGTCAGCCGGGCGATCCGGTCCGCGTCGCAGGTGCGCGGGCAGGTCACGCAGGTGTCCTCGGGCCGCAGTGTGTAGAAGAGGCAGCAGCTGGCGCGGTCGCGGGTCGGCAGCGGCTCGCCCTGCGGACCGGCCAGCTCGCGGAAGGCGGCCTGCCCGACGTACGGCTTCGTCGTGCCGGGCAGCAGCTCGGCCAGCTCGGTCATCGCGCGGCGTTCCTCGCCCAGCAGGTGAGCGACGTACCAGAGGCCCTCGACGATCTCGTCCGTCGCCATGCCCCACAGGGCGCGCGGGCCGCGCCGCATCCGCGGCCCGAAGCCGGTCAGGACGGGCTGGAGGTGATCCGCGACCGCAGCGCGCACCTCGGCACGCAGCGCCTCCTCGTCCGGCACCACGTGGGCGCCGGGCAGCGTCGCGGCCGGGTCGTCCGGCAGGCAGGCGAAATCCGTGACGCGTACGGCCATCCGGCCGAGCGCCCGCTGGAAGGAGACGTGCGCGGCGGGGAAGCGCGGCACCCGCCGCTGCAGGAACCAGGGGACCGTGATCAGCAGGCACGCGGGCCACGCGTACCGGTGCAGGCCGAAGCTCGCGACGACGTCCGGCCGGGCCTGCTGCCCGTAGTCCTTGCGGACCTGCGCGTCGTCCCAGGCGAGGAACGCGTCGAGCGCGGCACCGCCCTCGGCGAGCTGCTCGGTGCGCACCCAGCCGGTGTCCGCGGGCAGCGGCTCGTGCGCGGCCTGCTCGATGATGTGCAGGCTCGGGAACACCTCGGTGAGGCGGGTGTACGCGGCCGAGACCGCGCTCTGCGTCGCGGCGGGCGCCGGGGTGACGAGGGTCATGCAGGGACCACCGAATCACGATCGTTTGCAGGTAAGCCTTACCTTACCCGACGGATTCGGGGTTTGAACTGCGGGCCGGGCGCCCTATGGTTCTGGGTTGGGTTCGGACAAATTGGCGAGGAACGGCAAGGAACGGCGGCGATGGGGATGACCGGGGTGGAGCAGGCCGGAGCGCGCGCGGCGCACCGCGCGGCCGACGTGCCCGGCGTGCCGGGACAGCGCGACGCGGCCGCCGCCTCCGGCCGGTCCGGGACGCCGCCGCTGGTGCCCGAGCAGAGCCGCGGGGAACACACGCACAGCGAGCCGCCCGCGCCCCGGGTCGCCCCGCGCGGCACCGTCGCGCGGTCCTCCGTGCGCGGGCAGGTGCTCGACGGGCTGCGGGCCGCGCTGCTCTCCGGCGAGCTGGCGCCCGGCGAGGTGTACTCGGCGCCGGCCCTCGGGGAACGCTTCGGCGTCTCGGCCACACCCGTGCGCGAGGCGATGCAGCAGCTGGCCCGCGAGGGGGCCGTCGAGGTCGTGCCGAACCGTGGGTTCCGGGTCACCGAGCGGACCGCGCGGGAGCTCGCCGAGCTCGCCGAGGTGCGGGCGCTCGTCGAGGTGCCCGTGGTGGCGCGGCTGGCCCGGACCGTGGCGCCCGCGCGGTGGGCCGAGCTCAGGCCCGCGGCGCTGGAGACGGTGGCGGCGGCGTCGGCCGGGGACCTGGCGCGGTACGCCGACGCGGACCGGGCGTTCCACCGCGCGGTGCTGGGGCTCGCCGGGAACGACCAGCTCGTGCGGGTCGCGGACGATCTGCGGCGGCGCGTGGTGTGGGGCGGGGGTGAGCTGGGGGTGGACGCGGCCCAGCACATGGCGCTGCTGGACGCGCTGGAGACCCACGACCTCCCGGCGGTCACGCGCATGCTCCAGGCCCACTGGGGCACCCACCCCACGACTCCCTGACGGCGCCCCCGGCGCCATCGCCGGGCCGAGTGCGGCCGGGGCCGGGTCAGGCCGCGGACGGGAGTGTGGGGGCCAGCCAGGTCGGGACGCCGCCGAGGAGCCGGAAGAGCCGGGCCGCCTCCTCGCGCAACCGCACCTTCGTCTCGGGCTCGGGCTCCGCCTCGGCCAGCGAGACGAGCGCCGGCGCGGTCCCGACCAGATAGCCGAGCTCCTCCCGCAGCCGCAGCGACTCGGCGAACCCGTGCCGCGCCTCCTTGAGCTCCCCCTCGCGCAGCGCGAGACCGGCGAGGTGCCGCCAGGTGAACGACAGCAGCAGGGCGTCCCCGTGCGCCGTCGCCCCCGCGTGGGCCCGCCGGTAGGCGGCCCGCGCCGCCTGCGGGGCGTCGGCCAGGTTCTCGGACATCAGCCCCCGCCGGAAGTCGAGCACGGCCCGCCGCGCCGCCCCGGGGGCGATCAGTGCCGCCGCCCGGCCGAACGCCGAGCGTGCCTCGTCGACCCGGTCCCGCACCTTCAGCAGCGTCGCCGCGTAGGCGAGATGCCCGCGCTCGCAGGCGGCCGCCCCCCGCTCCTCGTCGGTGTGCGCGAGTGCCTCCGCGGCCCGCAGCGCGTCCTCCGCGTCGGCCCACCCCTGCTCCGTGTACAGGCACCGCTCGACGAGCAGCGCCGCGCGGTGCAGCGCGGCGGCGGGGTCGCTCTGCGCGTCACGGTCCAGGAGGGCCGCGGCGTCCGCCCAGCAGCCGCGCGAGCGCAGCCGCCACACCGCGGTCTGGAGTGGATCGTCCGCTGGGTTCGTTCCGGTACCAGACATGGCGGTGTGCGCCACGTTGCCCTCCCCGAGCACGCCATCGAGCCGAGTTGCCGTGGCGGCATCTCAGCACGGATCACGGTGCCCGGCCAAGGGGCTGGGTGAAAGATTTCACAAAGGGATGGGGTTCCGGACGTGCCCCGTAACCGGTAGGGCCATGACGTCGTGTCAGCTCATGCGCAGGGCCAGGAAGAAGTCCAACTTGTCCTCGAGCCGCGAGAGATCACGGTTCGTCAGCTGTTCGATCCGGCCCACCCGGTAACGCAGGGTGTTGACGTGCAGGTGGAGCCGGGAGGCGCAGCGCGTCCAGGAGCCGTCGCAGTCGAGGAACGCCTCCAGCGTCGGGATCAGCTCGGCCCGGTGCTTGCGGTCGTAGTCCCGCAGCGGGTCGAGCAGCCGGGCCGTGAAGGCGCGCCGCACGTCGTCGGGGACGAACGGCAGCAGCAGCACGTGCGAGGCGAGCTCCTGGTGCCC
>NZ_WWIA01000913.1 GCF_009870065.1 Streptomyces sp. SID5785
AGCGCCCCGAGGGCACCGGGGGATCCGGCGCCGCGGTGCCCGCGCCCCGGCAGGAGAGCGCGGGCCCCGGTACCGCGCGCACCTGGCCCGACGCCGCCGCGCTGCTGCTCACCGCCCTCGGCCCCGGCCCCCGGCTCTGGGAGCGCGGCCCCGGCCACCCCGAGGCGCTCGCGGTCCGGCTCGGCACGGTGGACCGGACGGGCCCGGACGGGGCCGCCGTGCTGCCCGCCGTGCCGGTGACCGTGGGTCTCGCCGAGGCCGGTGCGCTGGGTCTGGCCGGGCCCCGGGCCCGGCTCGCCGGACTGGCCCGCTGCGCCCTGGCCCAGCTCGCCGCGCTGCACGCGCCCGAGCGCCTGGAGATCGTCCTCATCAGCACGGACCGGGCCAGACCGGTGGCGCAGCGGCTCGCCGAGTGGTCCTGGCTGGGCTGGCTGCCGCAGGTCCGCCCGGCGCACGGCCAGGACTGTCGGCTGCTGCTGGCCTACGACCGGGAGCAGGCGGCCGCGCGCACGGGCGAGCTGCTGCGCCGCCTCGACGACCACGCGGCGGGCCTGCGCCCGGGCGGCGCCCCCGAGGGCGGCACGGCCGACGGCATCGCGACCGTCGTCGTGGTCGACGGCGACCCCGGCGCGGCCGACCTGCGGGAGGCCACCGTGCGGCTGGCCGCCGAGGGGGCCGCCGCCGGGATCCATGTGCTGTGTCTAGCGGAGGCGCCGGCCGCGTCCCCGGCCTCGCCCGCCGAGGCGACGTACGAGGCGGCGTGCGCGCAGAGCCCCGCGTTCCGCGCGTGCGGCGCGGTGGCGCTGCTCAGCGGGGACGTGGCGACGGCCCTGCGGCTGCACCGGGCCGTGCACGGCGCCCTGGTCGGGCACGGCACGGTCGC
>NZ_WWIA01000914.1 GCF_009870065.1 Streptomyces sp. SID5785
GCGCCCGCCTCCTGCGCCGCTTCGCCGACACGGTCGACAGCCACCTCGAGGAACTCGCGCAGCTGGAGGTCCGCGAGGCCGGACACCTCGTCGGCGACGCCCGCTGGGAGGCGGGCAACGTCCGCGACCTGCTCCTGTACGCCGCGGGCGGCGCCGAACGGCTCAACGGCGCGCAGATCCCCGCCCCCGGCGGCTGGAACCTCACCTTCCACGAGCCCCTCGGCGTCGTCGCCGTCATCGCTCCCTGGAACTTCCCGATGCCGATCGCCGCCTGGGGCACCGCCCCCGCGCTCGCCGCCGGCAACGCGGTCGTGCTCAAGCCCGCCGAGACCACCCCGCTCACCGCCCTGCGCCTGGCCGAACTGGCCCGGGAGGCAGGCCTGCCCGAGCATCTGTTCCAGGTGCTGCCCGGCCACGGGGCCGTCACCGGCCGTGCCCTCGTCGACCACCCCGACGTCGCGAAGGTCGTCTTCACCGGGTCCGCCCGCACCGGCCGCGAGATCATGGCGCGCTGCGCCGCACAGATCAAACCGGTCACCCTCGAACTCGGCGGCAAGAGCCCCAACATCGTCTTCGCCGACGCCGACCTCGACGCGGCCCTCGACCCGTTCTCCTTCCTCGACAACGCGGGCCAGGACTGCTGCGCCCGCACCCGGATCCTCGTCCACCGCTCCGTCCACGAGGAGGCCCTCGCCCGGCTCGCCGACACGGTCGCCGCCGTCACCGTCGGCGATCCGCTCGACGAGAAGACGCAGATGGGGCCGCTGATCTCACGTCAGCAGCTGGACCGGGTGCGGGGCTTCGTGCCCGACGGCGCGCCCGGCGTCCGCGGCACCGCCCCCACCGGGCCCGGCTACTGGTTCCCCCCGACGGTCCTCACCGGCGAGGATCCCGGTTCCGCGGCCGCCGTGGAGGAGATCTTCGGGCCCGTCGCCGTCCTGCTCCCCTTCGACGACGAGGCCGACGCGATCCGGCTCGCCGACGCCACCCCGTACGGACTGTCCGGGTCGATCTGGACCCGGGACGTGGGCCGCGCCCTGCGCGTCTCGGCGGCCGTCCGCGCCGGGAACCTGTCCGTCAACTCGCATGCCAGCGTGCGCTACTGGACCCCGTTCGGCGGCTCCAAGCAGTCCGGCCTCGGCCGGGAGCTCGGCCCTGACGCCCTGACCGCCTTCACCGAGACCAAGAACGTCTTCCTCAGTACGGAGGCCTGAACCCCCTATGACCCAGGACATCGTCTGCCGCCGCCTCGTCGGCCGCACCGCCGTCGTCACCGGGGCCGGCAGCGGCATCGGCCTCGCCACCGCCCACCGGCTCGCCTCCGAGGGCGCCCACGTCGTCTGCGGCGACATCGACGCCGCGGCGGGCACGAGCGCGGCCGAGTCCGTCGGCGGCACCTTCGTCCAGGTCGACGTCACCGACGCCGCACAGGTCGACGCCCTGTTCCGCACCGCGTACGAGACCTACGGCTCCGTCGACATCGCCTTCAACAACGCGGGCATCTCGCCGCCCGACGACGACTCGATCCTCGACACCGGCCTGGAGGCCTGGAAGCGGGTCCAGGAGGTCAACCTCACCTCCGTCTACCTGTGCTGCAAGGCCGCCATCCCCTACATGCGCGAACAGGGCAGAGGCTCCATCATCAACACCGCCTCCTTCGTCGCCCGGATGGGCGCCGCCACCTCCCAGATCTCCTACACCGCGTCCAAGGGCGGCGTCCTCGCCATGTCGCGCGAGCTCGGCGTGCAGTTCGCCCGTGAGGGCATCCGGGTCAACGCCCTGTGCCCCGGCCCGGTCAACACCCCGCTCCTCCAGGAGCTGTTCGCCAAGGACCCGGAGCGCGCCGCCCGCCGCCTCGTGCACATCCCGGTGGGCCGCTTCGCCGAGGCCGAGGAGATCGCGGCCGCCGTCGCCTTCCTCGCCAGCGACGACGCCGCCTTCGTCAACGCCACCGACTTCCTCGTCGACGGCGGCATCTCCGGCGCGTACGTCACACCGCTGTAGCCCCGCCCGCAACACACGGCGTCAGCACCCTCGGCACGCCCCACCGGTTGATGTACGGTCCACTCGCATGCGTAACAGACATGTTGCCGCGTGGACTTCGGTAGCGGCCGCCGCCCTCATGGCGGCCGCCACCCTGACCACCCCC
>NZ_WWIA01000915.1 GCF_009870065.1 Streptomyces sp. SID5785
CCCGGAGGGGGCGGGACGGTGGGAGCAGGGCCGAGGCACGACCGGTGGGATCACGGCCAGGCACGACGGGTGGGATCACGGCCCGGGCACGGCCGAGCACGACAGCCCCCCCCCCAGAGGCGCAGACCACTGCGCGAACGGCCCCGACGGCTGCGCGGGGACCTGCGCAAACACCCCGACAGCGACGCGGACCACCGCGCCAACGCCCCGTCAGCGGCGCGGGGCCCTGCACGAACACCTCGACAGCACCGCGGACAACTGCGCGAACACCCTCACTGCGGCGCCGGGTACTGCGCGAACACCCCGACAGCGGCGCGGGAACCTACGTGAACACCCCGACAACAGCGCGGGGACCTACGCGACCGGCCCCGACAGCGGCGCGGGCACCACGCGACCGGCCCCGACACCAGCGCAGGGAATCGCGCGACCGGCCTCGACGGCGACCCGGCGACCCGGTAACGACGCAGCCCACCCCGGCGGGAGCCAAGGGCGCCGGAAGACCCCGTAACCCCGCCCCCGCGGCAAGCGGCTCAGCGGCGCCGCAGGTCCGCCACCCGAGCCGCCCGCTCGGGCCCCGCGTCGAGCGCCGCCGCACTGCGCAGCGGATGCCCTCCGTGATGGGGCGCCCCGCGCCGTGGCCCCGGCAGGGGGACGTCGCGCCGCGGCCCGCGCCCGGCACCACTGCCCGTGTCACCGGCGCCGGCCGCACCGGCCGCGCCGGACCCCTCCCCCGCGACGGCGATCTGCACGCCCTGGTCGGCCAGCGCCTGCAACTCCGTGGCGGCCCGCTCGTCATGAGCCGGCGGCTCGTCGGTGACGAGCCGGGTGATCACGTCCGTGGGCACCGTCTGGAACATGGTGTCGGTGCCGAGCTTGGAGTGGTCGGCGAGGACGACGACCTCGGCGGCGGCCTGGACCAGCGCGCGGTCGACGGACGCCGACAGCATGTTGGACGTGGACAGGCCGCGCTCGGCGGTCAGCCCGCTCCCGCTGAGGAAGGCCCGGGACACTCTGAGCCCCTGGAGGGACTGCTCCGCCCCGCTGCCCACCAGCGCGTAGTTGGAACCCCGCAGCGTGCCACCGGT
>NZ_WWIA01000916.1 GCF_009870065.1 Streptomyces sp. SID5785
ATCGTGCTCATCACGCACGACCTCGGCGTCGTCGCCGAGACCGCGGACCGCGTCCTCGTCATGTACGCGGGCCGCCCCGTCGAACAGGCCCCGGCCGACGATCTGTTCGCCGCCCCGGGGCACCCCTACACCCGCGGACTGCTGGGGGCGGTCCTGCGGCCCGGCAGCCGCACCGCCGACAGCCGGGCCCGGCTCAACGAGATCCCGGGGCTCGTGCCCGACCTCCGGCGACAGCCCGACGCCTGCTCGTTCGCACCGCGCTGCGCGTTCGCCCAGGACGACTGCCGTGACGGGCGGCCGCTGCTGCGGACCCTGTCCGGCACGCACCGGATCGCCTGTCACTACCCGGCGGGCGCCGCCCCCGAGGCAGGGTCGGCACCCGAGAGCGAGGCCGGGTCCGCACCCGACGCCGGGCCCGCGTCCGCAACCCAGGCAGAGGAGGTCTCCCGATGACCGGGACACCCGTCCTGGAGGTCCGTGACCTCCAGCGCCACTTCCCGTCCACGTCCGGCACCGTCAAGGCGGTCGACGGTGTCACGCTCACCATCGCACCCGGCGAGGTCGTCGGCCTCGTCGGCGAGTCCGGCAGCGGCAAGTCCACCGT
>NZ_WWIA01000917.1 GCF_009870065.1 Streptomyces sp. SID5785
CGGACCGGACCGTGGCGGTGCGGGTGGTGGCGGACCGGACCGTGGCGGTGCGGGTGGTGGCGGACCGGACCGTGGCGGTGGCGGTGCGGCTGAGGGCGGTCGGGCGGCGCGGTCGTCGCATGGGGGCCTCTGCGTGTGCTGGTCGCGGTACCGGGGCGGCGGGGCCACGCTGGCAGGCCGGGGGCGGGTGGGGGTCCGGCGCGCCCGGGGGGCCTGCGGCTTTCCCCTCGATCGGACCAGTACGACAGTCATCCCGGACCGGGGCTCGTTCGGCGGCACGCCTGCGTGGCCCGGCGCCGCCGCCGCGCCCCGAAAGGGCCGAGCCTCGACTTCGACGCCACCTCGACGCCCCTGGCCGACGGGGCTGAACCTCGCCCCCGGGTGCCAGCGGTCCCGACGGGGCCGAGCCCCATGGCCCGGCGCCGCCGCCGCGCCCCGAAGGGGCCGAGCCTCGGCCTCGACGCCACCTCGACGCCCCTGGCTGACGGGGCTGAACCTCGCCGCCGGGTGCCCCGCCTCGGACAGAGCTGAGCATCACGACGCCGGCCCAGCGCCCCGACGGGGTCCGTCGCGGCCCCGCCCTTCTCCCACCCACCCGCCCCCTCCAG
>NZ_WWIA01000098.1 GCF_009870065.1 Streptomyces sp. SID5785
CGTTGAAGTCCTCGAAGCCGGGGACGACGCGGGCGATGCGGTCGCGGACGGTCCCGTAGTCGGCCTCGAAGTCCTCCCAGGGAATGTCCGGGCTGTCCCCGAGGACCCTGCGGGCCAGCCGGGCGATGATCGCGACCTCGCTGAGCAGGTGCGGGGACGCCGGGGCGAGCCGGCCGCGCGAGGCGTGCACCTCGCTCATGGAGTCCTCGACCGTGTAGAACTGCTCGACGCCGCCCTGCACGTCGCGGTCGCTGCGCCCGAGGGTCGGCAGGATCAGGGCCGTGTCGCCGCAGACGGTGTGCGAGCGGTTGAGCTTGGTCGAGATCTGGACGGTGAGACGGCAGCCGCGCAGCGCCTCTTCGGTGACGTCGCTGTCGGGGGTGGCCCGGACGAAGTTGCCCGCGACGCCGACGAAGACCTTGGCCCTGCCGTCGCGCATGGCCCGGATGCCGTCGACGGAGTCGAGCCCGTGCCGGGTGGGCGGGGTGAAGCCGAACTCGGCGCCGAGCGCGTCGAGGAAGGGCTGCGGCATCCGCTCCCAGATGCCCATGGTGCGGTCGCCCTGCACGTTGCTGTGGCCGCGGACGGGGCAGACACCCGCGCCGGGCCTGCCGATGTTGCCGCGCAGCATCAGGAAGTTGACGATCTCGCGGATGGTGGGGACGCCGTGCTTGTGCTGGGTCAGGCCCATGGCCCAGCAGACGATGACGCTGCGGCTGGCCATGACCTGTTCGTGGACGCGCTCGATCTCCTCGCGGCTGAGCCCGGTCGCGAGGAGGACGTCGTCCCAGGAGGTCTTGCGGGCCTGCTCGGCGAACTCCTGGAAGCCGGTGCTGGAACCGTCGATGAAGCCGTGGTCGAGGACGGTGCCGGGGGCGCGCTCCTCCGCCTCGAGGAGCAGGAGGTTGAGCGCCTGGAAGAGGGCGAGGTCGCCGCCGGCCCTGATGTGCAGGAACTGGTCGGCGATCTCGGTGCCGCGGCCGATGACGCCGCGCGCCTTCTGCGGGTGCTTGAAGCGCAGCAGCCCGGCCTCGGGCAGGGTGTTGACGGCGATGACGCGGCCGCCGCCCCGCTTGGTCTCCTCCAGCGCGGTGAGCATCCGCGGGTGGTTGGTGCCCGGGTTCTGGCCGACGACGAAGACGAGGTCGCTGCCGTGGATGTCGTCGAGGGACACGCTGCCCTTGCCGATGCCGAGGGTCTCCGTGAGGGCGGAGCCGCTGGACTCGTGACACATGTTCGAGCAGTCGGGCAGGTTGTTGGTGCCGTAGGCGCGGGCGAAGAGCTGGAGCAGGAAGGCGGCCTCGTTGTTGAGCCGTCCCGAGGTGTAGAAGAGGGCCTCGTCCGGGGAGTCGAGTGCGCGCAGTTCGCCGGCGAGGAGGTCGAGGGCGGCGTCCCATCCGATGGGCTCGTAGTGCTCGGCGCCGGGCCGCTTGACCATGGGTTCGGTGAGGCGGCCCTGCTGGTTGAGCCAGTAGTCGGACTTCGTGTCGAGCTCGGCGACGGTGTGCCGGCGGAAGAAGTCGGCCGTGACGCGGCGCGAGGTGGCCTCGTCGGCGATGTGCTTGGCGCCGTTCTCGCAGTACTCGTTGCGATGCCGCTTGCCGGGGGCGGGGTCGGGCCAGGCGCAGCCGGGGCAGTCGAACCCCTTCGGCTGGTTGATGTTCAGCAGCGTGAGCGCGGTGCGGCGCACGGAGGTCTGCCCGAGGGAGTACTCGAGGGCGTGGGCCACGGCGGGCACACCGGTGGCCCATTCCTTCGGCGGTGTGACGGTGAGTGCGTCGGCCGGGTCCTCGATGTCGCCCATGGTCGGTTCTGCCTCTTTCTTCAGGTTTCTCCAGGTTCTTCGTGCGCGTCGGGGGGAGGTCACCCGCCGCGCACGCCCGGCGAGTTCAGCTTCCGGCCGCGGTGGAGAACGTGTCAAACAGGCGGTTTCGATGACGTGATAGGCGGCGCCGATCACCGGCCGGGTGCGGGACGGCGGGACGTCAGCCGGTGACGATGCCGGTGACGAGGTTGATGGCCGTGGCGAGGATGCTGGTCCCGAAGACGTACGACAGCAGGGAGTGCCGCAGCACGATCGCGCGGATGTCCGGGCTGGAGACGTCGGTGTCGGACACCTGGTAGGTCATGCCGAGGTTGTAACTGAAGTAGAAGAAGTCCCGGTACGCGGGCGCCTCCTTCCCGTTGAAGTCGATCCCGCCGCCGGACGCGTGGTAGACGAAGGCGTACCGGGTCGCGTACATGAGGTGGAGCGCGGCCCAGGCCAGGAAGACGCCGCCGAGCGCGGTCGCCGCCGCGGCCTGGGTGTGGTCGGCCCGGCCGCGCAGCAGCAGGAGCACGATGGCGACGAGCCCGCACAGGGCCACCGCGACGACGACGAGTTCCTCGGTGAGGGGGCGCAGGTCCTCGCGGCGCACGTTGCGGCGGGTGGCCGCCGCGTCCATCGGCCACAGGGTCAGCCAGCCGGACAGCACGAAGCAGCCCTCCGTGACCGCGATACCGGCGAGGACGCCGAGCCCGGTGTCGTGCGCGGGCAGGCCGACGGCGAGGCCGGCGAGCGCCCCGAGCACGACCGAGGCGACGAGCCGGGGCACGGCGGACAGGGGGTGGCGCTGGGTCATCGGCTGGTCCGGGTCAGTAGCGCTGCGCCTTCGCGATCTTCGCGGTGAGGTGCGGCTCGGGCGGCTTGGTGCTGATGGCCAGGGGCTGGGCGCGGTCGCCGGCCTTCAGGTCGCGGGCGCCGACGACGGTGGACTCGACGACCTTGCCGTCGGCGTCGCTGAAGTCGACCTGGACCGCGTACGAGGCGGTCCTGTCGGTGCTGTTGGTGATGTTGACGACGAGGGCGCGGACGTTGTCCGTCTGCGCGAGCGGCTTGCCGGTGAGGGAGACGTCGTCGACCGCGTTGCCCTTGCCGTCCGCGGAGTCGAGCGCCTTGCGGTACTCCTGGCGGTTGCGCTCGACGTCGGCGGCGACGGAGGCCTCGAAGTCGTGCGCGCGCTCGGAGGCCGAGGCGGCGGCGGACGCGGCCCGCCGGGAGGCCGACTCCTCGGCCTCGGAGGCCTTCGACGCGAGCGGTGTGGGCGGTTCGCCGGAGAAGTGGGACCGTTCGGGTGCGGTGGGGCGGGGGCTGGCGCTCGCGCCGGAGTCGTCCCCGCCGTCGTCGCTGCACGCGGTGAGCAGGGCGGCGCCGGTGAGGGCGGCGCAGACGGCCAGGGCGGCCGGTCCGCGCAGGGCCCGGCGGGACCGCCGGGACGACAGGGCTGACCTCATGGCAGGGTCCTCTTTCGGTTCAGAAGCGCAGGGCCGCGGCGATGTGTCCGGAGTCGACCAGCGCGCCGTCGGGCACGAAGGCGACCTCGGCGCCGGTCTCCAGGGCGGACTCCACGATCTCGTCGACGATGTCGTGCACGGCGTCGAGGTCGTCGTCGGCGGCCGGGGCCAGGTGGCCCTCGCCCGCGCGCACGGTGACGCGGAAGTTCTCCTCGACCACGAGCAGGCGGACGCGCCCGTCGGTGGCCTTCTGCCACACCTCGTCGACACCCGCCGCGTAGGTGCGGGCGCCGCGGGCCCGGTCGAGGTCGGCCAGCGCCTCGGCGGTCTCCCGTTCGGCGTCGGCGCCGCGCGCGGGTGCGACGGCCCGGGCGACCGCCTCGGCCCGGCCGTGCGAGAGCCCGCCGAACGGCACCTGGGCCGCGCCGT
>NZ_WWIA01000918.1 GCF_009870065.1 Streptomyces sp. SID5785
GGCCCGCAGCGTCCCGCGGCAGGCCGGCCGCAGGCTCCGCAGCAGCAGGCCCCGCAGCAGCCGCTGCGCCCGCAGACTCCCGCCGCCGCGCCCGCGCGTCCGGCGGCGGCCGCCGACTCCGGTCAGGACCAGGCGGCCTGGCGGCAGTCCCCGAACGACGAGCTGATGCGTCAGGCGGAGCGGGTGCGCAAGCCCGCCGCCGGCGGTGTCACCGTCTCGGGTCTGCCGCGTCGTGTCCCCCGGGCGAACCTCGTGGCGGGCACGGCACAGGAGCAGCAGCAGAACCAGACCGGTCCCCAGGTCTCGCGTGCGCCCGACGACGTGCGCGGACGGCTGACCAATCTCCGTCGGGGCATCCAGCAGGGTCGTCAGGCCGGTGGCACCGGTCAGACGGGCAGCTACCCCCGCCCCACTCACCAGCAGGAGCGCTAGTTGAGCCAGATGAGCCAGGCGGCACAGAACCTGAACTGGTTGATCACCAACTTCGTGGACAACAC
>NZ_WWIA01000919.1 GCF_009870065.1 Streptomyces sp. SID5785
TGTCCTTCGGGCCGGGCGCGAACAACGCGTACGTCACCCAGCTCGGGCGGATGCTCGTGGACCGGGGCGGCAAGCGGTTCTACACCGAGGGTCCCGGCCCGCGCTGGGGCGAGGCGGACCGCCGGGCGACGCAGGCCTTCCAGCGGGCGCAGGGCTGGACCGGCGCGGCGGCGGACGGCATTCCGGGGCCGCAGACCTGGTCGTACCTGGTCAGCGGCAAGGGCAAGGACATCCCGGCCGCGGGCGCGGGCGGCGCGGCCCCCGCCGGTGCGCCCGCGAAGACGCCGGCCGCGGCCCCCGCCGGGGCGCCCGCGAAGACGCCCGCGGTGTCGACGGTGCCGGCCTATCCGGGCCTCGCCGCGTTCCGGCCGGGGGCGAGCGGCGACGCGGTGACCCGGCTGGGCAGGCGGCTCGTGGAGAAGGGGTTCGGCGCGTCCTACACGCAGGGTCCTGGCCCGCGCTGGGGCGAGGCGGACCGCCGGGCG
>NZ_WWIA01000920.1 GCF_009870065.1 Streptomyces sp. SID5785
TTGCCGCCCGGCCCGGTCGGCTGCGGGATCCCCCGGAAACGATCCGCACCGAACGCCTTCACGTGATCCTGGTAGGAACCCAGATTGTGGTTGACCATGCCGATGGTGCCCTGGTCCCACTGGGCCACCATCTTCGTGAAGTCGTTGTTCAGATCCGCCGACGGCGTCACCTTCTTGTACAGCGCCGCGTACTTCTCCAGCGCCGCCACGTTCCGCGGATCGTTCAACGTCGTCCTCTTCCCCGACGCATCCCAGAACGACGTGATCCCCGACTGCCCGTACATCGCGTCGAAAGCCTGCGCGATCGACCCCGCACCACCCCGGATCGTGTACCCGAACGCGTTCTTCTTCGCATCCGTCAGCTTCCGCGCCGCCCGGTAGAAGGCGTCCCAGGTGAGGGGCTCCGGCAGGCCGGCCTTCTCGAACAGGTCCGTGCGGTAGTACAGGACGCCGTTGTTGGCCGAGGTCGGGATCGTGTACATCGCGTCGCCCTCGTCGACGGCAGCCTGGACGGACTCGACGAAGCCCTCGTTGAGCTCGCCCTTGAGCGGCGACTTCGCGTACCGCGCCGTGAGCGGTTCGAGGGCGTTCTGGAGGACGAACGCCGAGGCCATGGTGGTGCTGACGCCACCGACGTCGGGCAGGCCGCCGCCCTGGAGCGCGGTCTCGACCTTGGACTGGTACTCGGTCGCGGAGACGCCCACGTACTCGACGTCGATGTCCGGGTTCGCCTTCTCGAACCCGGCGATGATCTCCTTCCAGACGGCGGTGCGGACCCCGCCGTTGTTGTCCCAGAAGACGATCTTCCCCTTGCCCGTGCCCGCGTCGCCCTTGTCCCCGCCGCCCGAGGACCCGTCGTCACCGCAGGCGGTCGCGGTCAGGGCCAGTGCGGACACCAGGGAGATCGCCGCGGTGACGCGGCGGCTGCGCTGCTTGTTCATGATGGTCGGCTCTCTGTGTGGGCTCGATGGAGGATGAACAGGTGCAGGTGGTGCGGGGCGTGGGGGGGGCCGGGCCGGGCCGGGCGGTTCAGCCGGCCTGCTGCCGGAGCCATTCGGCCTGGGCCGTGTCGAAGGCGTCGGCCATCCGGTCCAGGAACTCCCGGGCGCTGAGCGTGCCGAGCAGGACCTTCTGGAAGGCGGGCTCGTTGTCGGTCTTGGACAGGGTGTTCCAGTCCGGGAGGTAGTACGGGAGCTGCACGATC
>NZ_WWIA01000921.1 GCF_009870065.1 Streptomyces sp. SID5785
GCCCGCGAGCGCCGTCGCGAGTCCGCGGCCGCGCGCCGCGCCGCGCTCGGCGAGCCGGGCCACCGGCGGCAGCAGCCGCAGCGTCAGGACGGTGCCGGCGAGCAGCGCCAGCGCCGGGGCGACCACGAGCAGCGGATCGATGCCGAGGCTGCCGCCGCTGTCGCTGGTCAGCGCGCCGGTGCCGGACGTCTGCTGGTTCAGCTGCCAGTAGGCGACCGCCGCCACGACGAGCAGGCCCACGTCGGCGCCGGCCCGCAGCGGCGCGGGCAGCGTCCGGGCGCGGACGCCCGCCGGG
>NZ_WWIA01000922.1 GCF_009870065.1 Streptomyces sp. SID5785
CATCGGGATGGTCTTCCAGCAGTTCAACCTGTTCCCGCACCTGTCCGTCACCGAGAACCTCACGCTGCCGCAGCGCCGCGTCCTCGGCCGGGGCAAGGCGGAGGCGGCCGACATCGCCGCCGAGAACCTGCGGCGGGTCGGCCTGGCCGAGAAGGCGGCCGCGTACCCGTCGTCGCTGTCCGGCGGGCAGCAGCAGCGGGTGGCGATCGCCCGGGCACTCGCCATGGGGCCCGAGGTGATGCTGTTCGACGAGCCGACCTCGGCGCTCGACCC
>NZ_WWIA01000923.1 GCF_009870065.1 Streptomyces sp. SID5785
TCGGTGTGGCGGGCCATGGGGTCGGCGCGCAGGGTGTGGGTGCCGTCGGGGCGGGTGATGTCGAATTTGTAGAGTTCGCCCTCGTCGATGCCGGGCACGAACAGTTCCCAGACACCCGACGAGCCGAGCGAACGCATCGGGAACGCGGTGCCGTCCCACGCGCAGAAGTCCCCGCACACGCGCACCCCTAGGGCGTTCGGTGCCCAGACGGTGAATCGGGTGCCGGTGATGCCCTGGTGGGTCATGGGGTGGGCGCCCAG
>NZ_WWIA01000924.1 GCF_009870065.1 Streptomyces sp. SID5785
GAACCAGAAGCGGTCCTGGCCGGGGGTGCCGAAGAGGTACAGGACCAGGTCCTCGCGGAGCGTGATCCGCCCGAAGTCCATGGCGACCGTGGTGGTGTGCTTGCCCTCGACGCCCTCGGTGTCGTCGACGGGCCGGCCCGCCTCGCTCAGCAGCTCCTCGGTGCGCAGCGGCCTGATCTCGCTGACCGCGCCGACGAGCGTGGTCTTGCCGACGCCGAAGCCGCCGGCCACCA
>NZ_WWIA01000099.1 GCF_009870065.1 Streptomyces sp. SID5785
CCCTCCGTCCAGATCAGCGGGAGGGCGTCGGCGAGCTCGGAGGCGAGCGTCTTGGCCGGATTGCTGTAGGTGACGATGGCGGGTCCGCAGCGCTCGGCGGTGCGGTCGAGCCGGTCGGCGACCTTCTCCAGGGCCTCGGGCGGTGCGTCGAGCAGCCCGGTGCGGTCGAGGAGGGCGAGCAGCGGGGTGAGCAGGGCCCACAGGGCGCCGGGGGCGGAGGCCGCGTCGGGCTCGTCCTGCTCGTAGGGCGCGGTCGCCATGGGGACGAGGAGGCCGTGGGCGCCGGCCACGGACTCGGTGAGCGGGGCGCCGGTCGGGCAGACGGCAACGACCGTGAGGCCCCGGCGGTAGGCCTGCTCGACGAGGAGGGAGAGGCTGGGCTCGCTGCCGTCGGGGGTCGCGATCAGCAGCAGGTCGACCGGGCCGGCCCAGCCGGGCAGCTCCCAGCGCAGGGCGCCGGGGGCGGGGGCGACGCCGGTGGTGCGCAACCGCACGACGGGGCAGGCGGCGCCCGCGAGGCGGCCGAGGAGGTCGGCGACGCCGAGGGCGGC
>NZ_WWIA01000925.1 GCF_009870065.1 Streptomyces sp. SID5785
GGCGCGGGGAACTGCGCGACCAGCCCCCACCCACCCGCACCCGGCGACGCGCGGCTCAGAACCCGTGGCGGAACCCGCCGTCCACCGGCAGCATGACCCCGGTCAGGTACGACGCCGCCGGCGACAGGAAGAACGCCGCGGCCCGGCCGAACTCCTGCGGCGTCCCGTACCGCCGCAGCGGAATCCGCGCCTCGTTCGCCAGCCGCGTCGCCGCGGGATCCGCGGAGAGCCCGTCCAGCTCACGCACCCGGTCCGTGTCGATGCGGGCCGGCAGCAGCCCGACGACCCGGATCCCGCGCGGCCCCAGCTCGTTCGCCAGCGACTTCGCGAAGCCGGCGAGCCCGGGCCGCAGCCCGTTCGAGATGGTGAGTCCGGGGATCGGCTCGTGGACGGAGCCGGAGAGCACGAACCCGATGACGCCGCCCTCGCTGAGCTCCGCCGCGGCGGCCCGGGCGAGCCGCACCGCACCGAGGAAGACGGACTCGAAGGCGGTCTCCCACTGCTCGTCGGTGTTGTCGGCGGCGGAGCCCGGCGCCGGACCGCCGACGCTGACGAGCATCCCGTCGAACCGGCCGAACCGCTCGCGCGCGGCCTCGATGACCTGGTCCGCGACGCGGGGGTCGGCGTTGTCGGCGGCGACGCCGTGCGCGTTCGGGCCGAGCGCCTCGGCCGCCGCGGCGACCCGCTCGGCGTCGCGCCCGGTGATGACCACCTTGGCGCCGTCGGCGACCAGCTCCCGGGCGGCGGCGTTGCCGAGGCCCCGGGTGGCGCCGGTGATTACGTAGACACGGTCCTTCAGTCCAAGATCCATGCCCTCCATCCTGCCCCTCCCCGCTCCAGGGCGCCGGAGGGGGGTCAGAGCGTGGACACGGCCTCCGCCGGGGCGGCGCCGGTGTCCGGGCCGTCCTCCTCGCGGCGGCGCCGCTCGCGCAGCTCCCGGCGCAGCAGCACCACCCAGCCGACCGGCACCGCGGCGGCGAACAGCCACCACTGGTACGCGTACGCGAGGTTCAGCGCCGCGTCCTCCTTGCCGGGCTTGCCGACCAGCTCGGGGGTGTCGCCCCGGGGGTCCGGGGCGGTCTGCGCGATGTAGCCGCCGAGCACGCGGGTGCCCAGACGGTGCGCCTCCTGCTTGCTGTTGATCAGCATGATCTGGCGGTCGGGCAGGCCCTTGAGGTCCTTGATGCCGCTGGCCGCGGTCGTCTCGTCGGGCATCAGGCGCCCGGTGACGGTGGTCTCGCCGCGCTCGGGCGGCGGGATCTTCGGGAAGGCGGTCTGGCTCGGCCCGTCCGCGGGGATCCAGCCCCGGTTGACGAGGAGCACCGTGCCGTCGTGGAGGACGAACGGGGTGAGGACGTGGTAGCCGACCTCGTCGTCCGCGTTGGTGCGGCGGCGGACGACGACCTCGTGCTCGGTGTCGAAGCGGCCCTGCGCGGTGACGGCGTGGTAGCGCTCGTCGCCGGTGACGGTGTGCCCGGGCGAGGTGAGCCGCTCGGGGGGTACGGGCTTCGCCCTGAGGGCGTCGGTGACCAGCTGGTTCCTGGCGGCGCGCTCGTCGTGGCGGTGCATCTGCCAGATGCCCAGCCGGATCATCGTGGGGATGAGGACGAGGGCGACCAGCGTGAGGATCACCCACTGCCGGGTCAACAGGAAGCGGTACACGCTCACGACGGTACCCCGGCGCGGTACGGCCCCCGACGGGCGGGTCCCGTGGGGGCCGTGGCGGGCCGGGGTACCGGCGCGGGCTCAGACGTTGTCGACGATGCCCACCCGCCCCTCCGCGCGCGAGCAGTGCGCCCCGCAGTACCAGTGCCCCTCGACCTCGACGCCCTGGCCGATGATGCGGCACCGGCAGTGCTCGCAGATCGGCGCCATGCGGTGGATCGCACAGCTGAAGCAGTCGAAGACGTGAACTGCACCCTGGGCATGAACCTCGAAGGACATGCCGTAGTCGTTTCCGCAGACCTCACAACGTGCCATGCGCCACAGGGTGGGTCCCGGCGCCGGTGCCGGGCGAGGGCGTGCGGGGCGAGTCGCCCCGCAATCACCCGTCTGACGCTCAGCCCCGGCCCGCGGGGGCGACGTCCTGCAACAGCTGTCCGAATGCCGCCTCGTCGACGACCGGCGTGCCGAACTGCTTCGCCTTCACGGCCTTCGACGTGTACGAGTCCGGGTCATTGGTGACCAGCAGGCTGGTGAGCCGCGACAGACTCGTCGCCACGTGCAGACCCGCCTCGACCGCCCGGTCCTCCAGCAGCTCCCGGTCGACGGACGTGTCCCCGGAGAACGCGACCCGCATGCCCTGCTGGAGCCGCTTTCCCGGCTCGTAGCGCCCCGGGTTCGGGTGCGGGCACGGCGGGCGCTTGCGCGAGGGGCGCCAGCCGCCCCCACCGCCCCGGTACGCGGACTGGCCCTGGCGCGGCACCGGCGCCCCGGCCGCCTGCTCGACCCATTCGGTGAGCGGCCGGCACTCCAGCAGCGGCAGCCGCACCTGCCCGGCGGCGGCCTGGCGCAGGCTCGGGCGGAACGCCTCGGCGAGCACACGCGCGTCGTCCAGCGCGTGGTGGGCGTGCTGCTGCACGACGCCGAAGTGCGCGGCGAGCGACTCCAGCTTGTGGTTGGGCAGCGGCAGGCCCAGCTCCTTGGAGAGGGCGATGGTGCACAGCCGCTGGCGCACCGGGGCGGTGCGCTTCGCGCGCGCGTACTCCCGGGCGATCATCGACCAGTCGAAGACCGCGTTGTGCGCGACCAGGACGCGGCCGTCCAGGCGCTGCGCGAACTCCTCGGCGACCTCCGGGAACAGCGGCGCGCTCTCCAGGACGTCACTCGTCAGCCCGTGGATCCACACCGGTCCCGGGTCCCGCTGCGGGTTCACCGTCGTGTACCAGTGGTCCTCGACCTCGCCGCGCGCGTCGAGACGGTAGACGGCAGCCGAGATGATCCGGTCGTCCCTGGACAGGCCGGTGGTCTCCACGTCGACGACCGCGTATCCCTTCGGGTACGCGTCCGGCCAGGACGTGTCGGATGCTGCGGTCGTACGGTCTTCGAGCATGGTCCATGAGGATACGGGCCCGCGCCGACACCTCCGCGCCCGGACCGGCCCACGGGGTCAGGAGCCGTGTTCCAGAAGGGACTTGACGAGCGCCCGTACGGACAGGGCGAACAGGCGCTCGGCGTCGGCCGGCCGCGCCAGGGTCCGGGCCAGCGCCGCGTCGTCCTCGGCGGCCGCCGCGTCCCACAGGTCCTCCTCGCCGGGGCGCTGCACGGGCGCGCGCTCCCGATTCCGCTCGACCAGGACAAATCCGACTGCGTGGAACTGGATCGCCCGGACGGCCTCGGCGGCGCGCACCCCGCGCAGCCCGGCCTCGTGCACCTCGCGCACCAGCGCGCGCTGCGCCGGCAGGAACATGCGCTCGGTCAGGCCCCGCTCGTGGACCATCGCCACGAGATGCGGATGCGCCCGCAGCTGCCGGCGCAGGGCCCGCGCGACGGACTCCGCCCGCTCGGCCGGGGTCCCGCCGCGCGGCCGGATCGCCCCGAGGTCGGCGACGGTGCGCTCGACGAGCGCGTCGAGCAGGGACTCCCGGTTGCCGACGTGCCAGTAGATCGAGGTGACGGCCGTGCCCAGCTCGGCGGCGAGCTTGCGCATCGTCAGCGCCTCGGGGCCGTGCTGCTTGACCAGCCCCGCGGCCGTGTCGAGCACCTCGTCCCGGGTGAGCGGTGCGCGCGCCATGTCCCCCGCCCTCCCGGCTCCCTGCGCGCAGGGGCCGACTCCCGTCCGTGCACGTGTCTTTACCCTTCATCGTCGCCGGTGTAACTGTGTTACAGGCGCCTCGTGAACGACCTCCGAAGAACCAGCACCGGCTTCGAGAAGGGCGGTACGGCATGGCACGCGTACGGTACGGAGCGCGCGGCGAGGCGGAGATCGCCGCGGCGCGCACCGCGAGCAGCAAGCTCCCCGACATCTGGTCCACCGGCGTGGTCGCCGTGTGGGAGTCCGACCCCGACGCGGTCGCCGCGGTCCTCCCTCCGCCGCTCAAGCCCACCGCACGCCCGCTGGTACGGGCCAACATCAGCAGGGTCGACCTGCCCGGCTACCCGCTCGGCGCCGGTTCGGTCGCGGTCGCCGCCGAGCACGGGGGAGTCGAGGGCTGGTACCCGCTCGTCATGCCGATGACCCACGAGCGCGCCCTGATCGGCGGCCGCGAGGTCTTCGGCGAGCCCAAGAAGCTCGGCGAGGTCACCGTCGAGCGCGACGGGCTCGTGGTGCGGGCCGCGCTCGCCCGGCACGGCATCGCCTTCGTGGAGGTGCGCGGCGCGGTGAGCGGCGCCCTGCCGCTTCCCGAGCCGTCACGGAAGACGGACTTCTACTTCAAGTTCCTTCCCGCCGTGGACGGTTCGGGCTTCGACGCGGACCCGGTGCTCGTGCACTGCCTGCGCCACGAGAAGGTCAGGAAGCTGGAGGCGGTCACCGGGGACGTCGTCCTGCGGGAGTCCATGTACGACCCGGTCGCCGACCTCCCGGTGCGCGCCCTCGTCGAGATCACCCTCGGCGAGAAGACGACCGACCAGACCGGCCGCGTCGTGGAGCGGGTCAGCGCCCAGGCCCTGCTCCCGTACATCCACCAGCGCTACGACGACCCGCAGCAGATCCTCGACGGCCCGCCCGAGGGGAGCGTCTGATGCGCCTCGAAGCGGGACAGGTCGCCGTCGTCACCGGCGCCGCGAGCGGCATCGGGCTCGCCCTGGCCCGTCGGTTCGCGGCCGCCGGCCTGAAGGTGGTGCTCGCCGACGTGGAGCGGGCGGCCCTGGAGAGCGCGGCCGGACAGCTGCGGTCGGAGGGGGCCACCGTGCACGCGCGCGTGGTCGACGTCGGCGAGCGCGAGCAGGTCATGGCCCTGGCCGAGGACACGTACGCGACGTTCGGCGCCTGCCACGTGCTGTGCAACAACGCGGGCGTCGGCTCGGGCGCCGAGGGCCGCATGTGGCAGCACGAGCCCAACGACTGGAAGTGGGCGTTCGCCGTCAACGTCTGGGGCGTCTTCCACGGCGTGCAGGCGTTCGTGCCCCGCATGATCGAGGGCGGCGAGCCGGGCCACGTCGTCAACACCTCGTCCGGCGACGGCGGCATCGCACCGCTGCCGACGGCCTCCGTCTACGCAGTCACGAAGGCCGCCGTCGTGACGATGACCGAGTCGCTGTACGCGCACCTGAGGGCGGAGCACGCGCGCGTGGGTGCCTCGGTGCTCTTCCCCGGCCCCCACATGCTGCGCACCGGACTGTGGGAGTCGCACCGCAACCGGCCCGAGCGGTTCGCGAAGGAGCGCCCGCGCAGAACGCCCTACCGCAGCCTCGACCAGTGGGAGGCCGCCATGAAGGAGGCGGGCGAGGAGGTCGCGTTCACGCCCGTCGAGGAGGTCGCCGACCTCGTCGCCGAGGGCATCGCGGCCGACCGGTTCTGGCTGCTTCCCGAGAGCGAGCACAGCGACCGGCAGATCCGGGCCCGCTCGCGGTCGATGCTGGACCGGGCGAACCCGGCGTATCTGGAGAGCTTCATTCTCGACTGATCCCGAGGGACGTGTGATGAGCAGCAACCAGGACCCGTACCTGATCATCTCCTCCGACTGCCACGCCGGGCTGCCCACCGAGGAGTACCGGCCCTATCTCGACCGCCGGTTCCACCGCGCGTTCGACGACTTCCTGGGCGAGCGGGACGCGCGCCGCGAGGAGGCCACCCGGCTGGGCATCCGCAACGACGCGTTCGCCGAGAAGTGGTTCCAGGACAACGAGGAGGGCCTGCGCGGCGGTTGGGACGCCGCGCAGCGCCTCAAGGAGCTCGACGGCGACGGGGTGGCCGCCGAGGTCGTCTTCCCCGACGCGGACGCCGTGGACAGCCGCACGGCGGCGCCCTTCGGCGTCGGACTCGGCCTCTCCGGCGACCAGGACCCCGAACTCGGCATGGCCGGCGCGCAGGCGCACAACCGCTGGCTCGCCGAGTTCGTCGCGCAGCACCCCGAACGGCACTGCGGTGTCGCCCTGCTGCCCATCACGGCCGATCCGAACAAGGTCGTCGCCGAGGTGCACCGCGCCAAGGAGTCCGGGCTCGGCGCCCTGATGATCCCCTCCATGTGGGTCGACAAGGACCCCTATCACGCGCGCCGCTACGACCCCGTGTGGGCGGCGGCCGCCGAGTGCGCGATGCCGGTCGTGACGCACTCGGGAGCCGCGCCCCGGCACGAGTACGGCGACCATCTCGGCATCTACGTCAGCGAGGTGACGTGGTGGCCCGCGCGGCCGCTGTGGTTCCTGCTCTGGTCCGGGGTCTTCGAGCGGCACCCCGGCCTCAGGTTCGGCGTCGCCGAGTCCGGCTGCTGGTGGCTGCCCAACCTGCTCTGGTTCATGGACCGGCTCTACCTCGGCGCCCACGGCGGCAAGAAGCTGTCCCCCTTCGCGGAGCTGAAGCGCCCGCCGCACGAGTACCTCGACCGGCAGGTCTTCGTCTGCGCCACCAACACCAAGCGCCGCGAACTCGCCCAGCGCTACGAGATCGGCGTCGACAACATCCTGTGGGGCAGCGACTTCCCGCACCCCGAGGGCACCTGGCCCGACACCCGCACGTGGCTGGGCAGGACCTTCCACGACATCCCCGTCGCCGAGACCCGCCGCATGCTGGGCCTCGCCGCCGCCGAGGTCTTCGGCTTCGACACCGCGAAGCTGGCCCCGCTCGCCGCCCGCATCGGCCCGACCCCCGCCGACCTCGGCCAGGACGCCGACCAGAGCGCCGTGGAGGCGTCCTGGGCGCGCTCGCGCGACGTGGGCCGGCACTGGCTGACCGACCACGACTTCCCGACGCTGGGGGTGACCCCGTGAGCCCCGCCCAGGACCGCTACACGGTCATCTCGGCGGACTGCCACGCGGGCGCCGACCTCCTCGACTACCGCCCCTACCTGGAGTCCCGGCACCACGACGCCTTCGACGCCTGGGCCGCCTCGTACGTCAACCCGTACGAGGATCTGCTCGCCGACACCGCGGACCGCAACTGGAACTCCGACCGCCGGGTGCGGGAACTCGAACAGGACGGCATCGTCGCCGAGGTCGTCTTCCCGAACACGATCCCGCCGTTCTTCCCCTCGGCCGCGCTCATGGCTCCCGCACCCACCCGCGAGGAGTTCGCCCGGCGCTGGGCCGGACTGCGCGCCCACAACCGCTGGCTCGCCGACTTCTGCGCCGCCGCCCCGGGCCGCCGCGCCGGCGTCTTCCAGATCCTGCTGAACGACGTCGACGAGGCCGTCCGGGAGATCCACCGGTGCGCGGCCGCGGGCCTCAGGGGCGGCCTGCTGCTCCCGGGCACCCCGCCCGGTTCCGGGCTGCCCGAACTGCACGCGCCGGTGTACGACCCGATCTGGCGGGCCTGCGCCGAGCTCGGCGTCCCGGTCAACCACCACGCGGGCTCCGCGTCCCCGCCGCTCGGCGACGAGCCGGCCGCCCGCGCGGTCTTCATGGTCGAGACGACCTGGTTCTCGCACCGCGCCCTGTGGCACCTCGTCTTCGGCGGCGCCTTCCACCGCAACCCCGGCCTGCGGCTCGTCCTCACCGAGCAGGGCTCCGGCTGGATCCCCGGCGTCCTGGACATGCTGGACTACTACCACGGGCGGCTCGTCGCGGCGGCGGGCCGGGCACACACGGCGGAGTCCAGGTTCGGCGCGGGGCTGGCCGCTTCCATGGGGCGGCGCCCGTCCGAGGTGTGGCGCGAGAACTGCTTCGTCGGGGCGAGCTTCATGCGCCCGCACGAGGTGCCGCTGCGCGAGCGCATCGGCCTCGACAAGATCATGTGGGGCAGCGACTACCCGCACGACGAGGGCACGCACCCCTACACGCGCGAGGGGCTGCGCATCTCCTACGCGGGCCTGCCCCGAGCCGAGATCGCCGCGATGGTCGGCGGCAACGCCGCCCGCGTCTACGGCTTCGACCTCGCCCTGCTCGACCCGGTCGCGGCCCGCGTCGGTCCCACCGTCACCGAGATCGACGAGCCCCTGAAGGAGCCGCCGTCCGACGCGACCAGCCCGGTCTTCGCGAGGGGAGGTTCGGTCCGCGTCTGGTGATGCCGGGGTGGCGCGCTCGGGTTTGTCGGGAGTTACCGGAGTCCGGCCCCTACCGGCGGTAATACTTGTCGGTAACTACCTCTGGTCCTGGCTCGGTCCGCGCCCTTACGGTGCACACATGTCCACCCCCAATCTGCCCGACGTCGTGCTCTGGTCCATCCCGGCCTTCGTGCTGCTCACCGTCGTCGAGATCGTCTCCGTACGCATCCACCCCGACGAGGACGCCGCGGGGTACGAGACCAAGGACGCGGCCACCAGCATCACCATGGGACTGGGAAGCCTCGTCTTCGACTTCCTGTGGAAGATCCCGATCGTCGCCGTCTACACCGCCGTGTACGAACTGACGCCGCTGCGCGTGCCCGTCCTGTGGTGGACGGTCCCGCTGATGCTGCTGGGCCAGGACTTCTTCTACTACTGGTCGCACCGCGGCCACCACGTCATCCGGATCCTGTGGGCGTGCCACGTCGTGCACCACTCCAGCCGCCGGTTCAATCTGTCGACCGCGCTGCGCCAGCCCTGGACGAGCCTGACCGTGTGGCCGTTCTACCTGCCGCTCATCGCGTGCGGCGTGCACCCGGCGGCCCTCGCGTTCTGCTCCTCGGTCAACCTCGTGTACCAGTTCTGGATCCACACCGAGCGCATCGACAAGCTGTGGCGGCCGTTCGAGTTCCTCTTCAACACGCCCTCGCACCACCGCGTCCACCACGCCTCCCAGGGCGGCTACCTCGACCGCAACTTCGGCGGCATCCTCATCGTCTGGGACCGCCTCTTCGGCTCCTGGGTGGCCGAGACCGACCGCCCCGTCTTCGGGCTCACCAAGAACATCAGCACCTACAACCCGCTGCGCGTCGCCACCCACGAGTACGCGGCCATCGCCCGCGACCTCAGGAGCGCGGACAGCTGGCGCGAGCGGGCCGGCCGGGTCTTCCGGGGCCCCGGCTGGCAGCCCGCCGCACCCGCCGCGGAACCGGCCGCGGCCCGCCAGGTCACCGAAGGCGCCGCGTGAACCGCACGGCGGCCCTGCGCACCGGCTTCCTCGCGGTGTGCGCCGCCGATCTCCTCGCCCTGCTCGCGGGCGTGCAGGCCGCACACGTCGTCCTCAAGCCGCTCCTCGTCCCGGCGCTCCTCGCGTACGTGATCGTGCGCGGCGGCCCCCGACTTCTGCGCGGGGCCCTGCTGTTCGGCTGGGGCGGCGACGTGCTGCTGCTCTTCGACCACGACCTGGCCTTCCTCGCGGGCATGGCGAGCTTCGCCGCCGGACACGTCTGCTACCTGGTGCTCTTCAGGCGGCAGGGCACCACGCGCGCGTACGGCGGGCTCCTCGCCGCCGGGTACGGGCTCGCGCTCGTCGGGCTCGTCACCGCCCTGTGGTCCGACCTGCCGGCCGGGCTGCGCGGTCCGGTCGCCGGCTACAGCGTGCTGCTGACCGCCATGGCGTTCGCGTCGTCCCGGCTCGGCCGCACGGCGGGCGCGGGCGGCGCGCTGTTCCTGCTGTCGGACGCGCTCATCGCGATGGGCGTCGCCGAGTGGCCGGCCCTGCCGCGCCCGGACTTCTGGGTGATGCTCACCTACGTGGCGGCCCAGTACCTGCTCGCGCGCGGGGTGCTCGATGAGCGGGCGGCGCCCGGGGCGGCGTACCGTGAGGGGCGTGCCGAGACCCGGCCCACCCCGCACTGACCTGCAGCGATCTGCAGCGCCCCGCACGAAGGAACACCCCCATGCGCGCCACCACCATCCACGCCCCGTTCGACATGAGGGTCGAGGACGTCCCCGAGCCCGTCGTCGTCCTGCCGACGGACGCCGTCGTGCGCGTCGTGCGCGCCTGCATCTGCGGCAGCGACCTGTGGGCCTACCGCGGCGAGGCCGCGCGCGAGCCGGGACAGCGCATCGGCCACGAGTTCCTCGGCGTCGTCGAGGAGACCGGCTCGGAGGTGA
>NZ_WWIA01000926.1 GCF_009870065.1 Streptomyces sp. SID5785
CGGGCGCCCGGGCCAGCCCCGGCCGACGCGTGCGGACCGCCCCGGGCGCCCGCGGCGCCGACGCGAAGCCTGTGGTCCAGGATCCTCGGCAGACGAGCCTGAGCGGAGCCGCGGAGCAGCCCGGTCACGCCGGGTCCGCGACCCCCTCGACGGCGTCGAGATCCCGGGCGTAGTGCTCGATGGCCGGCCGGTACGCCACCAGGTCCGGGTCCGCGCTGGTCTCGGCGACGACCGTGAGCAGCAACCGCATCCCGTCGTGTGCGCGCCCCGCGTTGTACAGCGCCATCGCCAGGAAGGTCCGGAGCGCCTGGTCACCGGGGAACTCCGCGACGGCGCCGCTCAGGGTGGCCACCGCCTCCGGGTAGCGGCCCAGCGTGCGGTACGTGCTGCCCAGGCCGAGCAGCGCGCCCCGTCGGTCCTCCTCGGACAGACCCGGGCGTGCGACGGCGGCGCCGTAGTGGGCGACGGCCTCGGCCTCACGCCCGAGCGCGTCGTGGACCCACGCCGTCTGATAGGCGATCGCGACGTCCTCCGGGAACCGCTCGCGCAGGTCGAGCAGCACCGTGCGGGCCTCCTCGCGGCGGCCCTCCTCCCGCAGCCGGACCGCACCGGCCAGGAGGCTGCGGGCCTGCTCGGCGTCGCTCGCGCCGTGGCCCGTCATGCGTCCAGCTTCCTGAACAGGCCCTCCTGGACCACCGACACGAGCAGACGCCCCTCGGTGTCGTAGATGCGCCCACGGGCCAGCCCACGGCCACCGGTCGCGATCGGCGACTCCTGGTCGTACAGGAACCACTCATCGGCACGGAAAGGACGGTGGAACCACATGGCGTGGTCGAGCGAGGCCATGTCGAAGCCGCGCGGGCCCCAGAGCGGTTCGACCGGCAGCCGCACCGCATCGAGCAGCGTCATGTCGCTCGCGTACGTGAGCGCGCACGTGTGCACGAGCGGATCGTCGCCCAGCGGACCGACCGCGCGCATCCACACGGCGCTGCGCGGCTCGGCGGCTCGCACGTCCTCCGGCGTCCAGCGCAGCGGGTCGGCGTACCGGATGTCGAAGGGCTGGCGGCGTGCCATCAGCTCCAGCGCCTCGGGCAGCGCCCCGAGATGGCTGCGTACCTCGTCGGCGACCGTCGGCAGCGACTCGGGATCCGGCACCGCGCGGGCCGGCGGCAACTGATGCTCGAAGGCCCCTTCCTCGGGCCGGTGAAAGGAGGCGGTGAGATTGAAGATCGTACGACCCTGCTGGACGGCCGTGACCCGGCGCGTGGTGAACGAGCGGCCGTCCCGCACCCGTTCGACCTGGTACACGATGGGCACACCCGGGCGTCCCGGACGCAGGAAGTACGCGTGCAGCGAGTGCACGGGCCGGTCGCCCTCGGTGGTGCGGCCGGCGGCCACCAGCGCCTGTCCGGCGACCTGCCCGCCGAAGACCCGCTGGAGGGACTCCTGGGGGCTGCGCCCACGGAAGATGTTGACCTCGATCTGCTCCAGGTCGAGCAGGTCGACGAGCCGTTCCGCAGGATTCGTCGTCATGCCTGGATCTCTCTTGTACGGGCGCCGGGAGTGGACCGGCGCGGGAGGAGCGGGGCGGCGGCCGACCGGGGGCGTCCGGCCGGCCGGAGGTTCACCACTGGCCGACGTCCGTGACCCGGACGACCGCACGGCCCTCCGCGTCGGAGGCGGCGAGGTCGACCTCGGCGCTGATGCCCCAGTCGTGGTCGCCGTTCGGGTCCGCGAAGGTCTGCCGGACCTTCCACAGTCCGTGCTCCGCGTCCTCCTCGATCATCAGGAGCTTGGGCCCGCGGGCGTCGGGGCCGGTGCCGAGGTCCTCGTACTCGTCCCAGTACGCGTCCATCGCCTCGCCCCATGCGTCCGCGTCCCAGCCCGCGTCGCCGTCCATGTCGCCGAGCTCCTCCACGTGGTCGAGCGCGGCCAGCTCGACCCGGCGGAACATCGCGTTGCGCACGAGCACACGGAAGGCGCGCGCGTTCGCGGTGACGGGCTTGACCTGGTCGGCCTTCTCCTGGGCCTCCTCCGCGGTCATCACCTCGGGGTTGGCGAGCTGCTCCCACTCGTCGAGGAGGCTGGAGTCGACCTGGCGCACCATCTCGCCGAGCCAGGCGATCAGATCCTGCAGATCCTCGGACTTGAGGTCGTCCGGCACCGTGTGGTCGAGCGTCTTGTACGCGCTCGCCAGGTAACGCAGGACGATGCCCTCGGTGCGCGCGAGCTCGTAGTGGGAGACGAACTCGGTGAAGGTCATGGCCCGTTCGTACATGTCACGGATCACGGACTTCGGCGACAGCGGGTGGTCGCCGACCCACGGGTGGCTCGTGCGGTACGTGTTGTACGCGTGGAAGAGCAGCTCCTCCAGCGGCTTCGGGTACGAGACGTCCTGGAGACGCTCCATGCGCTCCTCGTACTCGACACCGTCGGCCTTCATCAGCGCGACGGCCTCACCACGCGCCTTGTTCTGCTGCGCGTGCAGGATCTGCCGCGGGTCGTCCAGCGTCGACTCGACCACGGACACCATGTCGAGGGCGTACGACGGCGACTCCTGGTCGAGCAGGTCGAACGAGGCGAGCGCGAACGTGGACAGCGGCTGGTTCAGCGCGAAGTCCTGCTGGAGGTCGACGGTCAGGCGCACGATCCGGCCCGTCGGGTCCGGGGTGTCCAGCTTCTCGACGATGCCGCCGTCCAGCAGCGAGCGGTAGATCGCGATGGCCCGCCGGATGTGCCGCAGCTGGGCCCTGCGCGGCTCGTGGTTGTCCTCCAGCAGCTTGCGCATCGCCTCGAACGCGTTGCCCGGGCGGGCGATGACCGAGAGCAGCATCGTGTGCGTCACCCGGAAGCGCGAGGTGAGCGGCTCCGGCTCCGACCCGATCAGCTTCTCGAAGGTGCTCTCCGTCCAGCCCACGAACCCCTCGGGAGCCTTCTTGCGCACGACCTTGCGCCGCTTCTTCGGGTCGTCGCCCGCCTTCGCCAGCGCCTTCTCGTTCTCGATGACGTGCTCGGGCGCCTGCGCCACGACGAAGCCCGCGGTGTCGAAGCCGGCCCGTCCGGCGCGCCCGGCGATCTGGTGGAACTCCCGCGCGCGCAGCGTCCGCACCCGGTTGCCGTCGTACTTGGTGAGCGCGGTGAACAGCACCGTGCGGATCGGCACGTTGACCCCCACACCGAGCGTGTCGGTGCCGCAGATGACCTTCAGCAGTCCCGCCTGCGCGAGCTTCTCCACGAGCCTGCGGTACTTCGGCAGCATGCCGGCGTGGTGCACACCGATGCCGTGCCGCACGTAACGCGACAGGTTGCGGCCGAACTTCGTGGTGAAGCGGAAGTTGCCGATCAGCTCGGCGATCTTGTCCTTCTCCTCGCGCGTGCACATGTTGATGCTCATCAGCGCCTGCGCCCGCTCGACGGCCTGCGCCTGCGTGAAGTGGACGATGTAGACCGGCGCCTGCTTCGTGTCGAGCAGCTCCGTGAGCGTCTCGGTCAGCGGCGTCAGCCGGTACTCGTAGGAGAGCGGCACCGGGCGGGTGGCCGAGCGGACCACCGATGTGGGCCGGCCCGTGCGCCGCGTCAGGTCCTTCTCGAACATGGAGACGTCGCCGAGGGTCGCCGACATCAGGATGAACTGGGCCTGCGGCAGTTCGAGGAGCGGGATCTGCCAGGCCCAGCCGCGGTCGCCCTCAGCGTAGAAGTGGAACTCGTCCATGACGACCTGGCCGATGTCCGCCTGCGCACCGTCACGCAGCGCGATGGAGGCGAGGACCTCGGCGGTGCAGCAGATCACGGGCGCGTCCGCGTTGACGGACGCGTCGCCGGTCAGCATGCCCACGTTCTCCGTGCCGAAGAGCTTGCACAGCTCGAAGAACTTCTCGGACACGAGCGCCTTGATCGGCGCCGTGTAGAAGGTGACCTCGTCACGGGCCAGGGCGGCGAAGTGCGCACCCGCGGCGATCATGCTCTTGCCGGAACCGGTCGGCGTCGAGACGATCACGTTCGCCCCCGACACCGCCTCGATCAGGGCCTCCTCCTGGTGGGGATAGAGGGTGAGCCCACGCTCCTCGGCCCACGACTCGAAGGCGTCGTAGAGGGCGTCCGGGTCGGCGGTCTGCGGGAGCTGATCGATAAGGGTCACGCACCCATCTTGCCTGCCTTCCCGCCTGATCCGGCAATCGGATGTTGGCCCGAAGATCACGAACGCTACGCTGAGGCGCCGACGGGGCGTCAGCACACACGTGCGCACGCAGGGGCGCCGACAGAGGCGACAGACCGTCGGGACACGGGACTTGCCGGTGCCGCACGCGGAGCCGGCACAACAGGAACAGGGGCGGATCACCACCATGATGGGACCGGCACACTCACTGTCAGGAGCGGCGGCCTGGCTGGGGGTGGGCGCGGCAGCGGCCGCCGCCGGGCACCCGATGCCCTGGCCCGTCGTCCTCGTCGGAGCGCTGATCTGCGCCGGCGCCGCCCTCGCCCCCGACCTGGACCACAAGGCGGCCACCATCTCGCGGGCCTTCGGACCGATCTCGCACGCCCTGTGCTCGATCGTCGACAAGCTCTCCTACGCGGTGTACAAGGCCACCCGGATGAAGGGCGACCCGCGCCGCTCCGGCGGGCACCGCACGCTGACCCACACCTGGGTGTGGGCGGTGCTCATCGGCGGCGGCACCTCGGCGGCCGCGATCACCGGCGGTCGCTGGACGGTCCTCGCGATCCTCTTCATCCACATGGTGCTGGCCATCGAGGGCCTGCTGTGGCGGGCAGCCCGTGGCTCCAGCAGCGACGTCCTGGTGTGGCTCCTCGCCGGCACGAGCGCCTGGATCCTCGCCGGGATACTCGACCAGCCGGGCAACGGCTCGGACTGGCTGTTCACCGACCCGGGCCAGGAGTACCTGTGGCTCGGCCTGCCGATCGTGCTCGGCGCCCTCACCCACTGCGTCGGGGACGCGCTGACCGTGTCCGGCTGCCCGATCCTGTGGCCCATCCCCATCGGACGCCGCCGCTGGTACCCGCTCGGGCCGCCGAAGGCCATGCGGTTCCGGGCCGGCAGCTGGGTGGAGCTGAAGGTGCTCATGCCCGTGTTCATGCTGCTCGGCGGAGTGGGCTGCGCGGCCGCGCTCAACGTGATCTGAGCCCGGCCGCACCACCCGCCCCGGATCCGGCGTA
>NZ_WWIA01000927.1 GCF_009870065.1 Streptomyces sp. SID5785
TCCCCCTCGCGCGGAGATAATCCCAGTTCAGGAAGGGTTTGTCAGGAACTTGGCCCACCCCTGCGCGGGCTTCTGCCCGACGTCCAGAGTGCGCATTTTGTCCAGCACGGCGGGGTCCTGCGCGTCCATCCAGTCGACGAACTGGCGGAAGGACACGAGCCGCACGTCCTTGTTCTTCTCGGCCGTCTCGGCGATGTGCTTGAGCGCGCCCTCGACGGCGTCCATGTAGATGCCGCCGTTCCACTCCTCGAAGTGATTGCCTATGAAGAACGGCGCGCGGTTGCTCCCGTAGGCGCGGTCGAAGCCGGCTATGTACGCGTCGGTCGCCTGGCGGCGCCAGCCCGGGTAGTTGTGGGCGGGGGCCCGCGTCGTGTTCACCGACTGGTTGGCCAGCATGTTGTAGTCCATCGACAGGACCTCGAAGCTGTGCCCGGGGAAGGGGACGGCCTGCAGCGGCAGGTCCCAGACGCCCTGCTTCTTCTCCGGCCAGCGCTGCACACCGCCGGGCGAGGAGGCGTCGTAGCGCCAGCCGAGCTCGTGGGCCGTGGGCAGCAGGTTCTGCTGGCCGAGCAGGCAGGGGGCGCGGCCGCCGACGAGTTCCTTGTCGTAGTCGAAGGGCAGGGACGGCAGGTCGGTCCAGCCGGTGTTGGTGCGCCACTGCTTGACGAAGGTCTTGGCCTGGTCGATCTCGCTGCGCCACTGCGCGGAGGTCCAGTTGGCGACGGAGCCGGAGCCGCCGCAGAAGTGCCCGTTGAAGTGCGTGCCGATCTCGTGGCCGTCGAGCCAGGCCTGGCGGACGTACGTGAGGGTCTCCTTGATGTGGCCGTCCGTCAGATAGCCGATGTCGGAGGCGCCCACCGCGTTGTTCGGCGGGTGGTAGAGCCGCTTCTTGGACTCCGGCAGGAGGTAGAGGCCGGACAGGAAGAAGGTCATGTGCGCGTCGTGCTGCCGCGCGAGCTCCAGGAAGCGGGGGAACAGGCCGTTGCCCACCTCGCCCGCGCCGTCCCAGGAGAAGATCACGAACTGCGGCGGGGTCTGCCCCGGTTCGAGCCGCTCGGGCGCCGCCGGCTGATGCGGCTGCTTGCCCGTGTACGCGGTCGAGCCGTCGCCGATGGGCTTGGCCGTGGGCCCCTTGGGGGATCCAGAGGGGCTCTCCGCCTGCTTGCCCGGTGTCACGGACGGGGTCGTGCCCGATCCGCAGCCGGCCAGGGCCGCGGCGGCCGCCGCTCCCGCTCCGAGCCCGAGGGCTCCCCTTCGGCTGACGTGACGCATTCCGTCCCCCTCGTTGGTGCCGCACAGCCGGTCGCGCTGTGCACTTCCTTAGAGGCAGCCCTGAAGGGGCGGGTTCCTGATCCGGGCGTGTTTTGGGGAGGTTTTACCGATAGGTTCACGCAGCGCAGCGAAGGGCCGTCACAGGGTGACGACCCTTCGTCCGCGGCGCTGCCGCGCCCGGTGCCCGGCGGGAGATCAGGCGCCGAACGCCTTGCCCTGACCCTTGACCGCTCCCTTGCCGATGCGGGGCTGGGCGCCGGCGAGGAGATGGGCGGGCACCAGATCCCGCGCGGGCTCCGTGTAGCCCACGGACACGATCTTGTCGCCCAGGTACGTGAACGTGGTGAGCGAGGCGAGCGTGCACTGCCGCTTGCGCGGGTCGTGCCACAGCCGGCGCCGCTCCACGTACGAGCGCAGGATCCAGATCGGCAGCTGATGGCTGACCATGACGGCCTCGTGGCCGCGCGCCGCGTCCTTCGCCGTGTCCAGGGCGCCCATCATGCGCACGACCTGGTCGACGTAGGGCTCGCCCCAGGACGGCTTGAAGGGGTTGACGAGGTGCTTCCAGTTGTCCGGCTTCTTCAGGGCGCCGTCGCCGACGCCGAAGGTCTTGCCCTGGAAGACGTTGCCCGCCTCGATCAGACGGCCGTCGGTCGCCAGGTCGAGGCCGTGGGTCTTGGCGATCGGCGCCGCCGTCTCCTGTGCCCGCTCCAGCGGGGAGGCGACGACGTGCGTGATGTCGCGCGGCGCGAGGTGCTCGGCGACCCGGTCGGCCATCTGCCGGCCCAGCTCGGACAGGTGGTAGTCGGGCAGCCGCCCGTACAGGACGCCCTCGGGGTTGTGGACCTCGCCGTGCCGCATCACGTGGACGACGGTGATGTCCTTGTCGCTCTGTCCCGAGCCGCTGTCGAGGATGCTCATGCCGTGGCCTCCGCAGCCGCGCGGGCGGCAGCCGGGAGCGCGGCGGCGATGCGCTCGACCGCCCGCTCGTCGTGGGTGGTCGAGACGAACCAGGACTCGAACGCGGACGGCGGGAGGTAGACCCCCTGGGCCAGCATCGAGTGGAAGAAGGCGGTGAAGCGGAACGAGTCCTGCGCCTTGGCGTCGTCGTAGTTCGCGACCTCGCGGTCCGTGAAGAACACCGAGAACATGTTGGAGGCGTTCTGCAGCCGGTGCGCGACGCCCTCCTTCGTGAGCGCCTCGGTGACGAGGGTGCGCAGCTGCTCGCTGACCGCGTCGACCTTCGCGTACGCGGCGTCGTCGAGCAGGCGCAGCTGGGCGAGGCCGGCGGCGGTGGCGACCGGGTTACCGCTGAGGGTGCCCGCCTGGTACACGGGGCCGGACGGGGCGAGGTGCGCCATGACGTCGGCGCGGCCGCCGAAGGCCGCGGCCGGGAAGCCGCCGCCCATGACCTTGCCGAAGGTCATCAGGTCGGGCTCGACGCCGTCGACGCCGAACCAGCCGGCCTTCGACGTGCGGAAGCCGGTCATGACCTCGTCGGAGATGTACAGCGCGCCGTTCTGCGCGCAGACGGCCTTGAGGCCGGCGTTGAAGCCGTCGCGGGGCGGGACGACGCCCATGTTGCCCGGCGAGGCCTCGGTGATGACGCAGGCGATCTCGCCCGGGTGGGCGGCGAACGCGGCGCGCACCGCGTCGAGGTCGTTGTACGGCAGGACGATCGTGTCGCCGGCCTGGGCGCCGGTGACGCCCGGCGTGTCCGGCAGGCCGAACGTGGCGAGCCCGGAGCCGGCCGCGGCCAGCAGCGCGTCGACGTGACCGTGGTAGCAGCCGGCGAACTTGATCACCTTGGCACGGCCGGTGAAGCCGCGCGCGAGGCGGATCGCGGACATGGTGGCCTCGGTGCCGGAGGACACCAGGCGGACCTGCTCGACGGGCGCGATGCGCGCCACGATCTCCTCGGCGAGCGCGACCTCGCCCTCGCCGGGCGTGCCGAAGGAGGTGCCGCGCGCGACGGCCTCCTGCACGGCCGCGATGACCTCGGGGTGGGAATGGCCGAGGATCATCGGCCCCCACGAGCAGACGAGGTCCACGTACTCGCGGCCGTCCGCGTCCGTCAGGTACGGACCGGTGCCGGACACCATGAAACGGGGCGTACCGCCCACGGCGCGGAACGCGCGCACCGGGGAGTTCACGCCACCGGGCGTGACCACGGCCGCACGGTCGAAGAGCCCCTGAGATACGGGTGCCTCATAGGGATAGGGGGTGTAGTTCGCCTCTGCCATGCCTCTCAGCGTACGGCCCGCCCTCGCGGCGCTGCCGTCGCACCGGCCGCACCGA
>NZ_WWIA01000928.1 GCF_009870065.1 Streptomyces sp. SID5785
TGGCCGTCCGGGAAGGCGTTGTTGGCGATGACGAAGGGCACGCCGCGCTCCTCCAGGCGCCCGATCACGTCGAAGCTGACCTCGAGGCGCCGGGTGTCGATGAGCACGACCGCGCCGAGCGCCCCCTCGAACAGCCCGTTCCACAGGAACCAGAAGCGCTCCTGGCCGGGCGTGCCGAAAAGGTAGAGGACCAGCTCTTCGGTGATGCTGATGCGGCCGAAGTCCATCGCCACCGTGGTGGCGGTCTTGGTCTCCGAGCCGTAGTTGTCGTCGACGCCGATGCCCGCCTGCGTCATGGTCTCTTCGGTGGTGAGCGGCCGGATCTCGCTGACGGAGCCCACCATGGTGGTCTTGCCGACGCCGAAGCCGCCGACGATCACGATCTTGACGGCCGACGTGACCGTCTCGGGCATCCGGTCCTCGGCCCGCGGGCCGGGGAGGTGCATGCTCCCGACGACCGTCTCGGTGCCGGCCGCGCTGTCAGAGCTTCTGTAGTCCATGCATCACCGCTTCGAGGAGGGAACGGTCGGCCACGGCGCCGCGGATGACGGGCGCGCGCGCCTGGACCAGTTCGGCCGCGAGGAGTTCGCCGAGCAGCACGGTGACCACGCTGAACGGCAGACTGAGGTAGGCCGAGATCTCGGCCGTGGACAGGGGTGTCCGGCACATCCGCAGGACGGCGGCCTGTTCGGGCGGCGCCGACGGGGGCGCCTCGGCGCGCGTCACGATCAGGGTGACCAGATCGAGGGTGGCGCGCTCGGAGCCCTCGGTGCCGCCCGTGATCACGTACAGCCGCTCGGGGTCGGGCGCTTTGCCGTCCGGCCCGCCACGGCGCTCACGCCGTGGCGGCTCTTCACGGAAGGGGGGTTCAGGGGGGCGGAGAGTCATACAGTCTGGCCGTTGCGTCGGGGCGGGCTGGTCAGGTGGGCGCCGATCCGGATGACGAGGTCGCGCATCTGGTGGCTGATGAGCCCGGCGTCGACGAACTGGTCGGCGAGGACGGCGAGATAGGCGCCCTTGCCCGCGGCCATCAGGTAGAAGAAGCCGCCGTCGACCTCGATGATGACCATGTTCATCTTGCCGCTGCTGTCGGGGATCTCCGTGGCGACGGCCGAGGCCAGCGACTGGAGTCCCGCGCACGCGGCGGCGATCCGGTCCGCCGCGTCGGGGTCGCCGCCGTACCGGGCGATGCGCAGGCCGTCCGCGGAGAGCACCACCACCTGGCGCACGTTGGGCACGCCGTCGGCGAGCTCCTTGAGCATCCAGTCGAAGTTGGCCCGTTGCTGGATCACTGGCGGTCTCCCTCGTCGACCTGCTGGTTGTAGGCGTCGTCCGGCTTGTCCGCGTCCTCGCCGGCGCCGGGGGCCCCGGGCTTGAGTCCGTTCATGAACGCCTCGACCCACAGGCCGGGTTCGGGCTGTGCGGGCCGCTCGTGCTCCGGCTGCTGCTGCGGCGGGAGCGGCGCCGCGGGCGCCGGGGCGGGTGCCCCGGGCGGCGGGGCGGACAGATCGGGATGGCGGGGCGTGACGATGATCTGGTTGTCGATGACCTTGGTGTCGACCTTGCGCCGTCGCTGCGGGAGCCCGTTGGCCCGCCATTCGGTGACCACGGGGACGTCGTCCTCCATCGCGCTCACGAGCGGGGCGGAGGGGCGCGGTCCCGTGGTGGGGCGACGCGTCTTCTTCAGCCGCGGCTCTTCCTTGACCGGTACGCCGTTGTGGTCGACGCGGGGCACGGCGGTGGCGCCGATGCCGTGGGCCAGGCCGGGCGCGGGCTCGGTGCTCATCATCGCGCGCGGCACGATCAGGACGGCGCGCACGCCGCCGTACGCGGACTGCCGCAGCGAGATCTTCATGTCGTACATGGAGCAGAGCCGGCCGACGATGGCGAGGCCGAGTCGGGGGCTCTCGCCGAGGTCGTTGAGGTCGAAGCCGGCCTGGGCGCGCTCCAGCATGTTCTCGACGCGGGCGCGCTGCTCCTCGCCGAGGCTGACCCCGCCGTCCTCGATCTCGATCGCGATACCGGTCTGCACCTCGACGGCGGTGACGTGCACCCGGGTCTGCGGCGGCGAGTAGCGCGTCGCGTTGTCGAGGAGCTCGGCGCAGGCGTGGATGAGGGGCTCGACGTGGATGCCCTTGATCGCTACGTCGCAGATGGCGTGCAGGTCGATGCGCGGGTACTCGAGGATGCGCGACATGGCGCCGCGCAGCACGCTGTAGAGCTTGACCGGCTTGGGCCACTGGCGGCCGGGCCGGGCGCCGCCGAGGACGGTGACGGAGTCGGCGAGCCGGCCGATCAGGGCGGTGCCGTGGTCGATGCGCAGGAGGTCGTCGAAGACCTCGGGGTTGCGGCCGTGGTCCTCTTCCATCTCGCGCAGTTCCTGGGACTGCTTGTGCACGATGGCCTGGACGCGGCGCGCGACGGAGACGAAGGAGCGCTGGGCGCCGTCCCGCATGGCGGCCTCGCGGTCGATCTCCTTCAGACAGCGGTACAGCAGTTCGCGCTCGCCGCGGGTGACGTCGCGGAACGCGGGCTCGGAGTCGCAGGTGTCGCGGACCGCGTCGCGCGGGTTGGCGCCCTTGCGCATGCGGTAGAGGGCGTGCGGCAGGACTTCCTTGGCGACGCGCAGCGTGAGCTGCTCGTGGGCACCCACCCGCGCCTCGAGCTCGGCGACGTGCTGGGCGTACTGGGCGCGCAGGCCCTGGAGGATGCGGCCGCGCCGGACGGCCTCGGCCGCGACGGCGACGACGAGCAGCGTGCCGAGCACACCGCACAGGGCGACCGCGAGGCGGGCGGGCTGTGTGACGACGGCGACGGCCGCTCCCGTGGCGGCGGCCATGACCATGGCGGGGAGCAACAGCACGCGCGTGTAGGGGACTTCTCGGCCACCGGGAGGCGATTGAACACTCACCATGTATGCCCTCTAAGACAATCGGGTCGGGGATTTCGCGGAGGTTCGGCGCACTTTGCACGGGGGATCAACGCGAACCATCTGCGCACAGGGGAACAAGCGCCCGAATCCATCTCAACTCGGTGCGCCGCGGGCGAGCTTAGTCCGACCGGATCATCGCCGAGTCATATTCATCAAGGCCCTGCACGGACCCCTGCGGCAGGCATACACTCGCTCCCATTTGCACGCTCAGCTCCCGTACGAACGCGTGGAGTGATCACGTCCGGGTGTGCGATTCCCGGTGTCCGGCGGGCATGCGAAAGGGCGCCGCCCGGAGGACGGCGCCCTGGTGACGAGGCGTCGGCTAGCCGACGGAGGAGTACGCGACGACGCCGCGCAGCAGTCCGTCCACGGCCTTGCGCGCGTTCTTCGCGACCGTCGAGCCCTCGGTCGGGGCGGCCGCGGCGATCTGCCCGAGCACGTCGATGACCTGCTTGCACCAGCGCACGAAGTCGCCCGCCGGCATCTCCGCCTCGCGCAGCACCTCGTCGAGCCCCTTGCCGGAGGCCCACTGGTACGCGGCCCAGGCGAAGCCGAGATCGGGCTCGCGCTGCCCGACGCCCTCGGTCTGGCTGATCCGGAAGTCCTCCTCCAGCGCGTCGAGCCGGCCCCACGTGCGGACCATCTCGCCGAGCGCGGCCTTGGCCCGGCCCGCGGGCAGCTTCGGGGCGAGCGCGTCGTCGCCGACCCGCGCCTCGAAGACCAACGCCGAGACGCACGCTGCCAGTTCGGCCGGGTCCAGGCCCTCCCAGACGCCGTCGCGCAGGCACTCGCTGGCCAGCAGGTCCAGCTCGCCGTAGAGCCGGGCCAGCCGCTTGCCGTGCTCGGTGACCTCGTCCCCGCGCAGGTAGTCCATCTCGGTCAGCAGCTTGACGATGCGGTCGAAGGTGCGGGCGATCGTGTTCGTCCGGCCCTCGATGCGGCGCTCCAGCTGTGCCGTGTCGCGCTTGAGCCGGTGATAGCGCTCGGCCCAGCGGGCGTGGTCCTCGCGCTCGGCGCAGCCGTGGCAGGGGTGGGCGCGCAGCTCGGCGCGCAGGCGGGCGATCTCGCGGTCGTCCGCCGCCGGGGCACGGCCCTTCTTGTGCCGGTCGGGCACGATGTGGCCGGCCTTCGTGCGCAGCGCCGAGGCGAGGTCGCGCCGGGACTGCGGCGAGCGTGCGTTGAACGACTTGGGGATGCGCATGCGCTCCAGCGCCTCGACGGGCACCGGGAAGTCGATCGACGCGAGCCGCTTGACCTGCCGCTCGGCGGTGAGCACCAGCGGGCGGGGGCCGTCGTGGGACTCGAAGCCGCGGTGCCCGTTGGACCTCCCCGCGGGCAGTCCGGGGTCGAGCACGAGCGCGAGACCCGCGAACTTGCCGGTCGGCACGTGGATCACGTCGCCCGGCTTGAGCTTCTCCAGCGCGGCGGCGGCCTGGACGCGGCGCTGGGCCGCGCCCTGCTTGGCCAGCTCCGTCTCGCGGTCCTTGAGCTCACGGCGCAGGCGCGCGTACGCGTCGAAGTCCCCGAGGTGGCAGGTCATGGACTGCCGGTAGCCCTCCAGCCCCTCCTCGTTCTTCTGGACCTGGCGGGAGATGCCGACGACCGACCGGTCCGCCTGGAACTGGGCGAACGAGGTCTCCAGGAGCTCGCGCGAGCGGTGCCGGCCGAACTGCTCGACCAGGTTCACCGCCATGTTGTACGACGGCTTGAAGCTGGAGCGCAGCGGATACGTGCGGGTGCCCGCCAGCCCGGCCAGGTGCTCCGGGCTGAAGCCGCGCTGCCACAGCACGACGGCGTGGCCCTCGACATCGATGCCACGACGGCCGGCCCGGCCGGTCAGCTGCGTGTACTCACCGGGGGTGATGTCGGCGTGCTGCTCCCCGTTCCACTTGACGAGCTTCTCCAGGACGACCGAGCGGGCCGGCATGTTGATCCCGAGGGCCAGGGTCTCCGTCGCGAAGACCGCCTTGACCAGGCCCTTCACGAAGAGCTCCTCGACGACCTCCTTGAAGGTCGGCAGCATGCCCGCGTGGTGGGCGGCGATGCCGCGCTCCAGGCCCTCGAGCCACTCGTAGTACCCGAGGACGTGCAGGTCCTCGTCGGGGATCGACGCCGTGCGCTCCTCGACGATCGAGCGGACCGTGGCCCGCGCCTCCTCGTCGTTGAGCCGCAGGCCCGCGTACAGGCACTGCTGGACGGCGGCCTCGCACGCGGCGCGGCTGAAGATGAAGGTGATCGCGGGCAGCAGCCCCTCGGCGTCCAGCCGGTCGATGACCTCGGGGCGGCCCGGCGTCCAGATCCGGGAGCGCCTGCGCCGCTCCCGCTCGCGGTCCGCCTCGCGCAGGGAGCGCCCGCGCCGCCGGTCCTGGTAGGAGGGGCGGCTCGCCTCCATGCGCGCCATCCGCGTCAGGTCCGGATTGACCGCCTTCTTGTGGCCCTCGCCCTCCTCGAAGAGGTCGTACATCCGGCGCCCGGCGAGCACGTGCTGGAACAGCGGGACCGGCCGGTGCTCGGAGACGATCACCTGCGTGTCGCCGCGCACCGTGTCGAGCCAGTCGCCGAACTCCTCCGCGTTGGACACCGTGGCCGACAGGGAGACGAGCGTGACCGACTCCTGGAGGTGGATGATCACCTCTTCCCAGACGGCGCCGCGGAAGCGGTCGGACAGGTAGTGCACCTCGTCCATGACCACGTACCCGAGGCCCAGCAGCGCGCGGGAGCCCGCGTACAGCATGTTCCTCAGGACCTCGGTGGTCATGACGACGATCGGTGCGTCGCTGTTCACACTGTTGTCGCCGGTCAGCAGGCCGACCTTGTCGGAGCCGTACCGCTTGGCGAGGTCCTGGTACTTCTGGTTCGACAGCGCCTTGATGGGTGTCGTGTAGAAGCACTTCTTGCCCTGGAGCAGGGCGAGGTGCACGGCGAACTCGCCGACGATCGTCTTGCCGGAGCCGGTGGGCGCCGCCACCAGGACGCCCTTGCCGTCCTCCAGCGCCTGGCAGGCCTCGATCTGAAAGGGGTCGAGACCGAAGTCGTACATCTCGCGGAAGGACGCGAGCGCGGTGGCCTGCTCGGCGGCCCGCTTACGGGATGCCGCGTACCGCTCGGCCGGTGAGAGGTCCTCTGTCATCGTGCGTTCGAGCCTACCGGCCGTCACTGACATCGGACGATCATTATCCGGCAAGGCCTTCCCCGGCGGCTGTCCGCCCGGTGAGCACCCGCACCGCGCCCGGCACGCACTCGGCGGCCAGCGGCAGCGCCCCGACCGGCTCTCCGTCCGCGTACGCGGTGACGTCCGGGGCCGCGAGCTCGACGCGGCGCGCGCGGTACACGCTGACCGCGGGATGGCTCAGGTGGGTGCCCTTGTACACGCGCGGGAACACGCGCAGCAGCGTGGCGCGCGAGCAGTCGCCGACGACGGTCACGTCGAAGAGTCCGTCGTCCTGCCGGGCGTCGGCGCACATCAGCATGCCGCCCCCGTAGGAGGTGCCGTTGCCGACGGCGACCAGGGTGGCGGGGATCTCGCGCACCGCGCCGTCGTCGAGGGTGAGGCGGAAGGGGACCGGCTTGAAGGCGGCCAGTTCCAGGGCGATCGCCAGGTCGTACTTGAAGCGGCCGAGCGGCAGCCGCATCCGGTTGCCGCGGTCGTTCACCCGGGAGTCGAAGCCGCACGCGAGCACGGTGCCGAACCAGTGGCCGCCGATCCGCCCCAGGTCGATCTCGCGGACGCCGCCGTCCTTGAGCGCCCCCGCGACGAGCGTCCCGGCAGCGGCCGGGTCGCGGACCGGCAGACCGAGGCAGCGCGCGAAGTCGTTGCCGGTGCCGACCGCGATCACACCGAGCGGGGTGTCGGTGCCGGCGACCGCCTGGAGCGCGAGGTTCACGAGCCCGTCCCCGCCGACGGCGATCAGGGCACCGGTGCCCTCCGCGACCGCGGCCCGCGCGCGGACCAGGGCGTCGTCGGCGTCCTCCCCGATGACCGTGCGCACGGAGAACCCGGCCGCCCGCAGAGCCGAAGCGGCCGGCTGCGCAGCGTGTGCGCCCCGGCCGCGTCCCGCGGTGGGATTGACGAAGAGGGTGATGTCGCAGCTCACGGCCGGACCATAACAAGACCCCGCCCGCGAACTGCAGTTACCTCAGGTCACATCGTCGTAACCGTTGATCCGGTCCTGGTCGCCGGTGGACTGCTCGGGCAGCGGGGCCCGGCTCGCGCTGACGCTCTCGGGCGTCAGATCCAGGTCGGAGGCCTCGTCGTCGTCGAGGTCCGCGTCCGGGTTGTTGCGCCGCCTGCGCTTGTCGTTGAGCAGCGAGAAGACGGTCGCCGCGAAGTACAGCACCCAGATCGGCGCGGCCAGCGCCAGCATGGACAGCGGGTCCGTGCTCGGCGTGGCGATCGCCGCGAAGACCGTGATGCCCATGATCATCGCCCGCCACCAGCCGAGCATGCGCTTGCCGGTGATCGCCCCGATGAGGTTGAGGAAGACCAGCAGCAGCGGCAGCTCGAAGGAGAGTCCGAAGACGATGACCATGCGCGTCACGAGATCGAGCAGGTCGTCGAGGGGCAGCAGGTTGGACGCGTTGCCCGGGGTGAAGCCGATCAGGACCTTCGCCGTGGTGGGCAGCACCGCGTACGCGAAGTAGGCGCCGGCCAGGAAGAGCGGCACGCCGGTGCCCACGAAGCCGTAGGCGTACTTCTTCTCGTGCCGGTGCAGTCCGGGCGCGATGAAGCCCCACAGCTGGTAGAGCCAGACCGGCGAGGCGAACACGATGCCCGCCATCAGCGAGATCTTCAGGGCCAGCGTGAAGGGTGCCAGCAGACCGTTGATGGTGATGGCCGCGCACGGTTCCTTCTTCACCTGGGCCAGCTGCGAGAACGTCTGGTCACAGCCGACCGAGTCGAGGATCGGCTTGGTGATCAGATCGATGATGTCGTTGTAGAAGAACGCAGCGACGATCGTGATGGCGACAACGGCGAGCAGCGCCTTCGCCAGCCGATTACGAAGCTCTCGCAGGTGATCCGAGAGCGGCATCCGGCCCTCGGGGTCCTTCTCCTGCTTGCGGGCAGTCTTGAGCAACCCACGTCCTCATCTCGTGCGGCAGGCCGCCGAGACGGGGCGGCCTTGGGTCAGCTCTTGATCAGCTCTTCGTCGTGTTCGTCGGCTCGGTCACCGGGCGCGAGCTGGTCACGTCACCGGGGGCGGCCTGGATCGTCCGCGGCGCCTGACCCGACTCGTCCTGGGCGGGCGGGTCGGCCGGAGCGGCGGCGTTGTTGTTGCCCTCGCTCTTCATCGCCTTGGCCTCGCTCTTGAGGATGCGGGCCGACTTGCCCAGCGAGCGCGCCATGTCCGGAAGCTTCTTCGCGCCGAACAGCAGGATGATCACGACGAGGATCAGGATGATCTCGGGTGCGCCGAGCTTTCCGAACATACTGATTACCTTCTCACTGAGGCGGCAGGGGCGGGTCTGCCGGTACCGGCCGGACTTCGGACTGTTGTCCGACCACCGTGCTGGCAGCGATCGTATCCCGCGGGGGTGAACACGGGGCAATCCCCGTGCGTACTCCCGCTTGCGGCCCGCGCCTCACTCCCGGGCCGCGTACAGGAGCGTACCCGGCGAACCCGGCAGACCGACAGGCCGCGGCGGTAAAGCGCTTTCCATGGTCATCGGGCGCCCACCGGGTCCGACACGCCGTCAGACGGCGTCGCCACCGGCCTTCGCGACGCCCACTGCGGCCCGCTCCAGCTCCTCCGCGGCGCGATTGATCCGCTGTGTCGTGTCGGCGACCTGCCGGCTCAGCCGCTGCGCCTCGACGAACACCCTGATCGCGAGGACCGCCAGGACGGCGAGTCCCACGAACCCCACGGCCACCGCCAGCATCGCCCAGAACATGCGCCGAGCCTAGACGGTCTGGTGGAGGCGCAGCGTGCGGACCCCGCCGTCGGTGAGGAGTTCGACGATGCGCTCGCCGGCCGGCTTGCGCACCGAGGTCGTGCACTCGGGGCAGGTGAAGGAGTAGAAGGTGGTGCGGCGGCTGCCGCCGATCACCAGGCGGAGCGCGGACGCGGCGAGTTCGAACCCGGCCCGGCAGTGCGGGCAGGCGGCCCGGAAGACGACGGGGGCGGCGATCCCCGCCATCGCGGCTATTCCGGAGACGCCCGTCAGCCCGGTCGCTCCCGCCATGTCGGCCACCTCACGCCCTTCTCGTCCGTCTTCGCCCTGAACCGCACCTGATGCGGCGAACATCACATGTGCGCGCGTGATCCCGCGCGCGTCATCTCTCGTACGCGGCGAGCGCCTCGCGTGCCGCATCGCGCGCGCTGTCGGCGAGGTCGGCCGGCGCCTCGATGTGCCCGTCCCGGCCGAGCCGCAGCGCGAGCCGCCGCAGCGAGGACGGGTCGGGAGTGCGCAGCGTGATCCGCAGGCCTCCGTCGGGCAGCTCCTCGGCGCTGTCGTGCGGGTAGTACTCGGCGACCCAGCGCCCGCCGGGCCCGACCTCGACGACGACCTCGGGGTCCTCGGCCGCGGGCTGCACGAGCGCCTCGGACAGGTCGCGCAGCTCGACCTCGGGCGGCGCGGCCGCCTCGTCCATGACCCGGATCTCGGCGACCCGGTCCAGCCGGAACGTGCGGCGCGCCTCGGAGCGGCGGCACCAGGCCTCGACATAGGTGTGGCCGATGCTGACGAGCCGGATCGGGTCGATCTCGCGCTCGGTGACCTCGTCGCGCGCGGGCGAGTAGTAGCGGATCCAGAGCCGGCGCCGCTCGGAGATCGCCCGGTCGACGTCGGCGAAGACGCCGCCCTCGGACTCGAAGGTCACGTTCAGCCGGGCGCTGGCGCTCGCGACCTCGCCGGCCGCGGTCTCGAGCTTCGCCGTCGCCCGCAGCAGCGCGAGCCGGTCGCTCTCGCGCAGGCCCGGCAGGGTCGCCACCGCGCGCGCGGCGACGAGGAGCGCGGTCGCCTCGTCGGCGGCCAGGCGCAGCGGCTCGGCCGCCTCCGCGGAGAGCGCGGCCGGGTTGTGCCACCAGATGCGGTCGCCGTCGGTGTCGATGTCGAGGAGGTCGCCGCCGCGGAAGCTGGTGCCGCACAGGGGCAGCACGTCCAGGTCGGCGATCAGCTCGTCCTCGGTGATGCCGAAGGCCCGCGCGACGTCGCTGACGTGCGCGCCGGGACGCTCACGCAGATACGTCACCAGGGACAGCATCCGCCGGGTCTGGTCGATGGCGTTGGCAGCCATGTCTGTCGCTCCCCCTCAGCCCTTGGCCACGGCGCGCAGCCGGTCCACGACGTCGGCCCGCAGCTCGGCGGGCTCGAGGACGACCACGTCGGGGCCGAACTCCACGAGCCAGGCGTCCAGTCCGTGCCCGTACGGGATCTCGACCTCGTCCCAGCCGTCGCCCAGGTCGCGCACCGCGGCGGCGCGCGAGCGCAGCGGGTAGCCGGCGCCGGCCCGCAGCCGGATCAGGGCCGAGCGGTCGGCGGTCTCCCCCGCCCAGCTCGCGACGGTCTCGCGCACGGTCACGACGTCGGGCACGGTCGCCTTGAAGCGGCCGGCGCGCGAGCGGACCTTGCCGGTGATGCGGGAGAGCCGGAAGACGCGCTCGGCCTCCCGGTCACGGTCCCAGCCGGCCAGGTACCAGTGGCCGCGCCAGCACTCCAGGGCCCAAGGTTCGACCTGGCGCTGCTCGGGGCGCGCCGCGTTGGCCTTGCGGTAGTCGAAGACGACGGGGCGGCGGTCGCGGCAGGCCAGCATCAGCGGTTCGAAGGACGCCTCGCGCACGGGGATGCGGGGTTCGAGCGCACCGTGCGGCTCGTACGGGTCGACGTCCTCGGGCATGCCGGCCGCGCGCAGCTTCTGCAGGGCGCCGCTGGCGGCGCCGGCGAGGCGGGCCTGCTGCCAGACCTTGGCGGCGAGGCCGAGTGCCGCGGCCTCCTCGGCGTCGAGGGTGACGGGCGGCAGCCGGTTGCTGTCGCGGCGGGCCTGGTAGCCGACGTCTCCGTCCAGGTTCTCCACGGTCTCGATGACCAGACCCAGCTCGCGCAGATCGTCCTTGTCCCGCTCGAACATGCGGTTGAACGAGTCGTCGCTGCCCGCCTCCAGGTAGGCCTCGATGGAACCCCGCAGCTCCCGCTTGCTGAGCGGACGGCGCGTCCCGAGCAGACACAGCGCCAGATTCATCAGCCGCTCGGCCTTGGCAATGGCCATCGACGCCCTTTCTTCCCCGGAGGCTCCCCGCGCGCTCCCTCGGTGTCGTCGACCGTACCGCCCCGGGGTGTCGCGGCAAAAGCCAGGGGCAAAGCACCGGCAGAGCGGACGAGAGCGCACGGAACGCCGGAAGGGCCCGTGCCGTTCGGCACGGGCCCTTCCGCGGCCGCTCGGGCCGCCGTCCTGCGGGGGCTGCTGCTGCTCAGACCGCGACGAGGTCGCAGACGAAGATCAGCGTCTCGCCCGGGGCGATGCGGCCGCCACCGGCGCCGCGCTCGCCGTACGCGAGGTGCGACGGGATCGTCAGCTCACGACGGCCGCCGACCTTCATGCCCTGCACGCCCTGGTCCCAGCCCGCGATGACCTGGCCGGCACCGAGCTGGAACTCCAGCGGGTTGCCGCGGTTCCAGGAGGCGTCGAACTCCTCGCCGGTGGAGAAGGCCACGCCCACGTAGTGGACCTTGACGAAGTCGCCGGCCTTGGCCACGGCGCCGTCGCCCTCCCAGATGTCCTTGATCTGGAGGTCCGCCGGCGGCTCGCCGACCGGGAAGTCGACCTCGGGCTTGTCGATGCTCACGTGAAGTGCTCCTGCTGGTTGGCTGTCGGACAACCGGGACAGTCTGCCACTCCCCGGCGTCCGCGCGGGTCAGTGGGCGGCGAGGATGTCCACGACGAAGACGAGCGTGGAGTTGGCCGGGAGGGTCTTGCCCTGGTCCTTGTCGCCGTAGGCCTGCTCCGGCGGGATCACCAGCAGGACGCGGTCACCGACGTGCTTGCCGACGATGCCCTTGTCCCAGCCCGGGATGACCTGACCCTGGCCGATGACCGTGGAGAACGGCTGGCCGCCGCGCTTCCAGGAGGAGTCGAACAGCTCGGCCTTGTCCTTGCCCTCGTTGAGCTTCCAGGCCGCGCCGCTGTACTGCATGCTGACCGTCTGGCCGTTCTTGACCTCGGCGCCCTTGCCCTTGATCAGCACCTGGTCGACGAGCTTCTTCGGCGGGTCGCTCTTCGGGACGGAGATCGTCGCCGGGGCCTCCTCGTCCGCCTTGATCTGCGGCAGGTCGGACGGGATCGCGGCCTGCTTGCCCTCGACCTTCTTCGGGACGACCTTGCCGACGTCCACGGCGAAGACCAGCGTGTCGGTGCCGGCGACGCCCGCCTGCGGGTTGCCCTGGCTGCCGAAGCCGGCCGCCGGCGGTGCCACGACGAGCACCCGGCTGCCCTCCTTCTGCCCCACCACGGCCTGCGCGAACGCGGGCAGCTGGCCCTCCGCACCGGCGGTCACCATCTGGTCACCGCCGCCCTGCTTGCCGTACGTGGTGCCGAGGTCCTTGCCGCCCTTCCAGACCTTGCCCGTGAAGTTCATGGTCACCAGGTCGTTCTTCTTGACCTCGGCGCCGTCGCCCTCGGACAGCGTGTGCACGACGAACTTGCCGCTCGGGTCGCCCTTGGGCACCGTGATCGAGGCCTTCTTGCCGGGGTCTCCGGCGACCTTCGGCATCGGGGCGGCCGTGTCGACCGCCTTGGGGACCTCCGCCGACTTCGGCGCCGTCGAGGAGTCCGCCTTGTCCGCAGAATCCTTCTTGCCGTCGTCGCTCCCGCAGGCCGCCGCGGTCAGCGCCAGTGCCGGCACGATCAGTAGAGCTGCAAGTCGCCGTCGCACAGTGATCCTCAAGTCGCTCGAATACGGTCCGGCCACTCTAGGCCCTTCCGCAACTGTGCCACGGGCAGCGCAAGGGCCCCGTACGAATGATTCGCACGGGGCCCCTCGCCGGACGGTCCGAACGCTTCTGCGGGCGTCCCGGCCGGTGCTACATACCGGCGATCAGCTTCTCCACCCGGTCGTCCACACTGCGGAACGGGTCCTTGCAGAGCACGGTGCGCTGCGCCTGGTCGTTCAACTTGAGGTGGACCCAGTCCACCGTGAAGTCACGGCGCTGTTCCTGGGCCCTGCGGATGAAGTCGCCGCGCAGCCTCGCACGCGTGGTCTGCGGCGGCACGGACTTGCCCTCGAAGATCTTCAGGTCGTTGCAGATCCGCGTGGCCTGGCCCTTCTTCTCCAGGAGGTAGTAGAGGCCACGACGCCGGTGGATGTCGTGGTAGGCGAGGTCTATCTGCGCGACCCGCGGGTGGGACATGGTCATGTTGTGCTTGGCCCGGTACCGCTCGATGAGCTTGTACTTCATGACCCAGTCGATCTCGGTGCCGATCCGGTCGAGGTCCTCCTCCTCGATCGCGTCCAGCGTGCGGCCCCACAGCTCGAGGACCTGCTCAACCGTGCCGGTGCGGATGCCCCGGCGCTCGCAGAAGTCCACGGCCTTCTCGTAGTACTCGCGCTGGACCTCCAGGGCGGAGGCCTCGCGACCGCTGGCCAGGCGGACCTTGCGGCGGCCGGTGATGTCGTGGCTGACCTCGCGGATCGCCCGGATCGGGTTCTCCAGGGTCAGGTCGCGCATCACCGTGCCCGCCTCGATCATGCGCAGCACGAGGTCGGTGGCGCCGACCTTGAGCAGCATGGTCGTCTCGGACATGTTCGAGTCGCCGACGATGACGTGCAGCCTGCGGTAGCGCTCCGCGTCGGCGTGCGGCTCGTCCCGGGTGTTGATGATCGGCCGGGAGCGGGTCGTCGCGGAACTGACGCCCTCCCAGATGTGCTCGGCGCGCTGGCTCACGCAGTACACGGCGCCGCGCGGGGTCTGCAGCACCTTGCCCGCGCCGCACAGCAGCTGACGGGTGACCAGGAAGGGGATGAGAATGTCCGCGAGTCGCGAGAACTCCCCGTGCCGCGCCACCAGGTAATTCTCGTGGCAGCCGTAGGAGTTTCCCGCCGAGTCGGTGTTGTTCTTGAACAGATAGACGTCGCCTGCGATGCCCTCCTCGTGCAGGCGGCGTTCGGCGTCGACGAGCAGGCCTTCCAGAATGCGCTCGCCCGCTTTGTCGTGGGTGACCAGCTCGGTCACGTTGTCGCATTCAGGTGTTGCGTATTCCGGATGCGAACCCACGTCCAGATAGAGGCGAGCGCCGTTCCGCAGAAAGACATTGCTGCTGCGGCCCCATGACACGACACGGCGGAAGAGGTACCGCGCCACCTCGTCAGGAGACAGGCGGCGCTGTCCCCTGAACGTGCATGTGACGCCGTACTCGTTCTCCAGCCCGAAAATGCGGCGGTCCATGACTGAACATTACGCCCGATCACCCGAGCTGAAACGGGGTTCGACAGCACGGTTCGGATCATTTTCCGATGAGAGGGCGACACGCCCGGACGCGTGCGGTGGCCCGAGGACCCGCCCGGTGGCCAGCAGCACGACCAGCGCGACCGCGCCCGTCGCGGCCGGCACGACGAAACCCGCGCGCGTACCGCCCCACTCCACGACCGGGCCGGCGACCGCCGTGCCCACGCTGCCGCCGACCGTGAACGTCGTCACGAGCCAGGAGAACGCCTCCGTCACGGTGCCCTGCGGGGCGTGCCGGTCCACGACGATGAACGCACAGGCGATGCACGGCGCGAGGAACACACCGGCGAGCGCCGAGAGCGCCACCATGGCCACCGGACCGGGCATCAGCGCCAACGGCGCGTAGAACAGCGCGAGGAGCGCCACCAGCCCCCGAAGTCGCCGCTCGGGGGCGCCACTCCACTGCCGCGCGCCGTAGACGGTGCCGCCCACCAGTGCGCCGAGCCCGAGTGCGGCCATCATCCAGCCGTAGACCGCGTCGCCGCCGTGCTCGTCCCCGTAGGAGACGCCGGCGACCGTGATCGAGCCGAGCGCGAGGCCGACGAACAGGAACGCCGACAGGAGCGCGAGCAGGCCCGGGGAGCGCAGCGCACCGAGCCAGTGGGCCTCGCGGGGCGCGGAGCGCCACGTGCGCGAGGGTGCGGACATGACCACCGACAGGGCGCCGAGCACCCCGACGACGTTGAGGACCACCAGGGCCGCCTGCGCCGACCACAGGGACACGCACACGGTCACCAGGAGCGGTCCGACGGTGAACATGACCTCCTGGGCGATGGCGTCCATCGCGTAGGCGACGTGCACCTGGTCGGCGCGCGGCAGCACGCTCGGCCACAGGGCGCGCAGTCCGCCCTCCAGCGGCGGTGTGCACAGTCCGGCGGCCGCCACCGCGGCGTACGCCGCCACGAGCGACCCGGTGCCCACCAGCGCGAAGGCCGTCATCGCCAGCGCGGACAGGACCGCCGCGGGCAGCTGGACGCGCGGCTGTCCGCGCAGGTCGACCAGGCGCCCGAGCAGGGGCTGCCCGACCGCGTTCGCCACGCCGTACACCGCGGCCAGCGCACCCGCGAGGCTGTAGGTGCCGCCTTCGTCCCGGACGAACAGGACGATGGCGATCGCCGCCGTCGCGTTCGGCAGCCGGCCCACCAGCGTGCCCGACAACAGCCTCATCGCGTGCCGCGCCCTGAGGATCTCCGCGTACCCCGCGGCCATCGACCCGCCCCCTCACGTTTTACGTATAACGTCGCGTCGTCATACGTACCACGCGCCCGCCCCCGACAGCCACCCGATACCGTCGGGCACCGGAGCAGGAACGACACGGAGGCACCAGTGACCAGCGGCACCGACGGCACGGCGGCCACCCGCCCCACCAGCCGGGACGTGGCCCGCGCGGCGGGCGTCTCGCAGGCCGCCGTCTCCCTCGTCATGGGCGACAAATGGCGCGGCCGCGTCGCCCCCGCCACCGCGGAGCGCGTCCGGGACGCCGCCCGCCGGCTCGGTTACCGGCCCAACCTCGCCGCCCGCAACCTGCGGCTCGGCCGCACCCGCACGGCCCTGCTCGTCGTCCCCGCGCTCACCAACGAGTTCTTCGCCGGCGTCTACACGGGCGCGGCCCGCGTCGCCGCCGCGCACGACTTCGGGGTGGTGCTCTACCCCTCGCCCGAGGGAACCGGGCCCGCCCGCGACCCCTTCCCCTCCTCGCGCGCGGCCCTCGACGGCATCCTGGCCTCCTCCATGGCGGCCGACGCCGTCACCACCCTGCGCGGTGACGATCTGCCGCTGGTCATGCTCGACAGCGACCCCGGCGATCCGGCCACCACCACCGTCAACCTCGACCTCACCGACGGCGTGCGCCAGCTCACCGACCACCTCCTGGGCCTCGGCCACCGCGACTTCCTGCACCTCGCCTCGGCCGTCGACTCCTGGACGTTCGACGAGCGCGCCCGCGAACTGTCCGCCCGCACCCGCGGCCGGCCCGGCACCACCCTGCGCACCGTCCGCTGCCCGCTCACCGTCGAGGACGCCCAGCACGCCACCGACCGCGCCCTGCGCACCAGCGGCCTCACACCACCCACGGCGATCGTCTGCGACGACGACAAACTCGCCGCCGGGGCCTACAAGGCCGCCCGTCGAGCGGGTCTGCGCATCCCCGACGACCTCTCGGTCACCGGCTTCGACGACCTCTCGCTCGCCACCGCCCTCGAACCCGAACTCACCACGGTGCGGCTGCCCGCCGAGGAGTTCGGCGCCCGCGGCATGGCCGCCCTCCTCGCCGTCCTCGACCGGCGCACCCCGGACACCTCCGCGCTGCCGGTCCGCCTCGTCGTCCGCGGCTCCACCGCGCCACCACCGCGCACGGCCCCCTGACACAGGTGTGCCCCGACCGGTCCACGACCGGCCGGGGCACACCCACGGACCACTCCTCCGACTACTCCGCCGCGCCGGACCCGTCGTCGGAACCGGCTTCCGCGTCACGGTCGCTGTCGGAGGACGTGTCGTCGGACACCGCCTCGGACGCCGCCCGTGACACCTCGGCCGCGCCCTCCGCGGTGAGCAGCCGCTCCAGCTGCCGTCCGGCGATCCGCTTGAACTTCCGCTGCTGCGGCCGTGTCCGGTCCAGGACCGCCACCTCGAGACGCTCGGCGGGGATCTCCCGCTCGCTCCCGTTGGTGTCCCGCGACAGCGCCTGCACCGCGAGCTTCAGCGCCTCGGACAGCGACATGCCGTCCTGGTGCCGCTGGTCGAGGAAGCTGCTGATCTGCTCCGCGTTGCCACCGACCGCCACCGAGCCGTGCTCGTCGACGATCGAACCGTCATGCGGCAGCCGGTAGATCTGGTCCCCCTCGGCGGACTCCCCCACCTCGGCGACGACCAGCTCCACCTCGTACGGCTTCTCGCCCGCGCTGGAGAAGATGGTGCCCAGCGTCTGCGCGTACACGTTGGCCAGACCACGCGCCGTCACATCGTCGCGGTCGTAGGTGTATCCGCGCAGATCCGCGTAGCGGACGCCGCCGATCCGGAGGTTCTCGTACTCGTTGTACTTGCCGGCGGCCGCGAAGCCGATCCGGTCGTAGATCTCGCTGAACTTGTGCAGGGCTCGGGACGGGTTCTCGCCGACGAACACGATGCCATCGGCATACTGCAGCACGACCAGGCTGCGACCACGTGCGATGCCCTTGCGCGCGTACTCCGCGCGGTCGGCCATCGCCTGCTGGGGAGAGACATAGAACGGCGTCGACACCGGCTATCCGTCCCTTTCTGTCAGTGACTCGGTGAACTGGGCGACCCGGCGGACCGGGCAGGACTCACAGCAGTGCGGCCCGCGGGCCGTCCGGCTGCTCCAGACGCCGCTCAAGGATCGAGCGGGCGATCGCGGACGACTCGTCCTCCGCCAGCCGACGGAATCCGTCCTCCGTGATCACCGTGACGATCGGGAAGATCCGGCGGGCCATGTCAGGACCGCCCGTCGCCGAGTCGTCGTCGGCCGCGTCGTACAGGGCCTGCACGACCAGGGTCGTCGCCTGCTCCTCCGTCAGGTCGTCGCGGTAGAGCTTCTTCATCGCCCCGCGTGCGAACACCGAACCGGACCCGGTCGCGGCGTACCCGTGCTCCTCGCTGCGGCCGCCCGTCACGTCGTACGAGAAGATGCGCCCCTTCGCACGGTCGACGTCGAACCCGGCGAACAGCGGCACGACCGCGAGGCCCTGCATCGCCATGCCCAGGTTCGACCGGATCATCGTGGAGAGCCGGTTCGCCTTGCCCTCCAGGGAGAGCTGGGCGCCCTCGACCTTCTCGAAGTGCTCGAGCTCGAGCTGGAAGAGCTTCACCATCTCCACCGCGAGGCCCGCGGTGCCGGCGATGCCGACGGCCGAGTACTCGTCCGCCGGGAAGACCTTCTCGATGTCGCGCTGCGCGATCACATTGCCCATCGTGGCGCGACGGTCACCGGCGAGCACGACGCCGCCGGGGAAGGTCACGGACACGATCGTCGTGCCGTGCGGGGCCTCGATGACGCCCTGGGTGGGCGGCAACTGCCGGTTCCCCGGCAGCATTTCGGGCTGGTGCTCGGCCAGGAAGTCCATGAAGGAGGACGAACCGGGTGTCAGGAAGGCAGCCGGTAGACGCCCGGTGCCACGAGAATTGGCTTCCACGCGTTTCCTTCCAGGTAGTCGGCGGCTCGACGGTTGATGTCGGGATCGTCCCCCAACTTGCCGATGGCCGAATTGCAGTTGAAGCACAGTACGTCACGGACCCTACCCGTCCGTCGGCCGTGATCCACATGTGCGGCCGAGGGAGTACGGAGGGTGCGGTGTGCGGCGCGGCAGAGGCCGCGCCGCACATCGGCACATCATCCGGGGGTCACTCGGCACAGAATCCATTCAGCAGCCGCACGGCCTTCGATTCGAAGGCAGAGCGCGCCTACTGGCCACCCTTTTGAACGAAGCTTCGCACGAAGTCCTCGGCATTCTCCTCGAGCACGTCGTCGATCTCGTCCAGAACCGAGTCGACGTCGTCGCTCAGCTTCTCCTGGCGCTCCTTCAGGTCCTCGGAGGCCTCGGCGTCCTGGGTCTGCTCCTCGACCTCCTCCGTGGAACGCGTCGCCTTCTGCTGCCCGCCGCCGGTGTCCTTGGTTGCCATGTCCAGCTCACCCCGCTCGGTTCGAGATACAGCTCGTTCGTGATGATCAGACCCTACAAGTCCGGTCCGACATCGGCCCCGCAGTTGTTCAACGTACGGGGCCCACCTCTGTGATTCCCCTGCGCCCGGA
>NZ_WWIA01000929.1 GCF_009870065.1 Streptomyces sp. SID5785
TGTGGCTACCCAAAACCTTAGCCCCGCCCTGCCGTCCCCCGCACACCCCATGGCCAACCCCGGCTACGGGAAGCGCGGAACTCCGGACCAGGAGCCCCTCCGGCGCGACAGCTTCGCGCACCTTCCCCTCCGTGCGCGCTACCTCGCCGGGTTCGTCGACGCGCTCCCCGAGAACGCCGCGATGGACGCCAAGACCCTCGCGAAGGAACAGCCGCTCTACGGGCAGATGGCCGTGCGCACCGCGCTGAAGGAGCTGACCGCCGCCGGACACCTGCGCCGTGTGCGCCGGGCCGCCGCGCAGGAGGGCGGGGCCGTTCGCTGGGTCTCGGAGACCTACTGGTCCCGCACCGCGCGCAGTGACGCGTGGTGGGTCCGGTTCCTGGGCGGAGACGTGCCCGAGCCGGACCGCCCGGCCGCCCCTGAGCCGCCCGCGCCCCGCAGCGAGGCCTACCGCGTGCTCGCGCAACTCGGGCTGCGCGAGCCGAGGCTGACGCTCTCCGCCGCCGACTGCACCGCGCTCGAAGACCTCGCCGGGGCCTGGCTGGCCCGCGATCCCTCCCCGCACCACTTCACCGACGCGGTGACCGCCGGACTCCCCGCGATCGTCCACGCGCCCCGCGCCTTCGTCGCCCGCCGCCTGCGCGACAAGCTGCCGCCGCAACGGCCCGCCTTCGGCCGGGCGGAGGGGAGCGTGCCGGGCGGCCCGGGGCGGCGCACGCTCGTGGAATGCACGGACTGCGGCCGCCCGGGCCCGGCCGAGGCCCTGCCGAGCGGCCTGTGCCGGCCGTGCCGTACGGGATCGACGAGGGAGGGATGATCGCCCGCGGCTGGCGCCCGGTGGGCCGCGCTCATGCCACTCGCGCAGCGCCCGCGAACGGCATCTCGTCGATCGGGGCGATGCGGACCGGGGCGCTCGGGTTCGGGGCGTGGATCATCTTGCCGTTGCCGATGTAGAGGCCGACGTGGCTGATGCCCGCGTAGAAGAAGACCAGGTCGCCGGGCTGGAGTTGGGAGCGGGCGATGCGGCGGCCCGCGTTGATCTGGGTGTAGGTCGTGCGGGGCAGGGCGACGCCCGCGGCGCGGTACGCGGCCTGGGTCAGGCCGGAGCAGTCGTACGCGTTCGGGCCGGTCGCGCCCCAGACGTAGGGCTTGCCGAGGGCCCCGTAGGCGTAGGAGACGGCGGCCGCGGCGCGGGAGTCGGGGGCCTCGGCAGGCGTGTCCGGGGTGGCGCGCGGGTCGGAGCGGTTCGCGCGGGTGGCGGCCGGGGCGGGGTCGCGCTCGGCCGGGGTGAGGCGGTCCAGGAGGCGGCGGGCCTCGCCGAGTTTGCGGGTCACCGTCCGCTTCTCGCGGGCGAGTTCGGCGCGGCGGGCCTTCAGCCGGCCGAGTTCGCCGTCGGCGCGCTCCCGGAGCTGGTCGATCTCGCGGAGCTCCTTGCGGACCCGGGTGATCGTGGCGGCCTGCCGGGTGCCGGCCCGTTCGGCGAGGGCGGCCTGGTCGAGATAGTGGTCGGGGCGGGAGGACAGCAGGAGCTGGACGGACGGGTCGATGCCGCCGGTGCGGTACTGGGCCGCGGCCGTCGCGCCGAGCGCCCGGCGCTGGGTGCTGAGCGCGGCCGTGCGGCGGGCGGCCTCGTCCTGGAGCGCGGAGACCTTCTTGCGGGCCTGGCCGGCCTTCTCCTTCGCGCCGTTGTACTTCTCGGTGGCGACCTCCGCCTCCTGGTAGAGCCGGTCGACCTTCGCCTTCACCTGAGCGGGGGTGAGGTCCGGCTCCGCGTGCGCCGTCCCGCTCTCCAGAGCGGTGGCGGCGGTCGCCGCGGAGGCGAGCGCGAGGGTGGCCGCGGTACGGGCCGTATGACCGCTGAGCGAGCGCTGTCTGGGCTTGCGATGCGCTGCCGGCACGTTCAGCCACGTCCTTTCGGGTCGTCCTGCACGCACTGCTTCGTGCGGTGCCGGGGCGCGTCCCCGTGCGGAGGGGGCGCGTCCGGCGGCGGCTCGCACAGGGGGAACGGGCCGCCGCCGGACCTTTCCCGGCGGGGTGACCGACTGCCACCCCTGGCGGGGCGGCGGTGGGGAGCCGGTCACCTGAGGAAGGACGCTAAACCTCGGCGTAACGGGTTGGTATCGGACTGTCCCCAACTGGCCTCTTTGTTGCGGACCGTGGCGGAGTGTGACGCTCCGTTGTCCGTGCGTGTTCGCGGGGGAGGGTGCCGGAGGCCGGACGGCGCTTGGCTAGGCTCCGCCTCATGGACGTACTCATCCACCTCTTCGTCGGCCTCCACATCATCGGCATCGCCGCGCTCCTCGGCGGCTTCCTGTCGCAGATGACGGCCCTGAAGCAGGGCACGGCCCGCATCACGAAGGGCATGCTGCACGGCGCGCTGACGATGCTGGTGACCGGCGTCGCCCTCGTCGGCCTCAACCAGGCCCAGGACTACAGCATCGACAACATCAAGATCGGCGTGAAGCTCGCGATCCTGATCGTCGTCCTCGGCATCGTCTACGTGAAGCGCGACGACGAGAAGGTGGACAAGGGCCTGCTCATGGCGGTCGGCGGGCTCACCATGGCGAACATCTTCATCGCCGTCCTGTGGACCTGAGCGCCCCCGTCGCCCCGGCCGCCCTGGCCGACCCGACCGACCTGAGCGCCCCGGCCGCCGTCACGAGCCACGCCGCGACCGCGATCCACACCAGCACCCGGCCCGGCCCGTGCAGCCATCCCGTCTCCACGGCGACCCCGACGGTGAGCGTGGCCACCGCCGTCATCCCCATCGGGAACACGGTCGACCAGCGCCGCACGTCGTAGGCGAGACGCGGCCGGACCAGTTCGGCCACGCACAGGACGACGTACCAGGTCAGGTCGAGGGCGAGGAGCAGCCCGGCCAGGAACCGCAGGACGTCGGTGTTCTCGTCGTTCCACAGGCCGCCGGCGCGCCCCGCGAGCACGAGCCGGGCCGCCGCGAGCGCCGAGATCGCGAGCGCGCCGCCCACCACCCAGTGGTCCCCGGCGCCCGTGAGCACCTGCCGCAGGTCGAAGCGGACGAACGCGGCCGCGTAGACCACCAGCCCGCCGAAGAAGAACACCAGGGCCGCGTACCCCAGCCACGCCACGTGCGCCGCCGCGCTGAGCGTCGCCCCGAGCACCGCGATGCTCTGGGTCGCGACGCAGGTGATGAAGACGCCGCCGGGCATGCGCGGGCCCCAGTGGCGCACGACGAACACGAACAGCACCGGCCACAGCAGCACCGCGGCCCCGAGCAGCACCTCGCCCGCCGTCAGCCACCCCTCCAGGGTGAGCCGGGTGCCGAGCACCGACGTCGCGGCCACCGCGGTCAGGGCCGCGGGCGTGTCCGCGTCGTGCTCCCAGCGGCTGCGGTCGCGCAGCAGCCGGCCGCAGAACACGAGCCCGAGCAGCACCCACAGCGCCACGTCGAGCACCAGGAACACGGCGGACAGCACGTCCACGCCGAGCAGGTGCAGCCCCACCGACACGATCCCGGTCGCCATGACGGCGGCGCCGGCCGCGGGCGGGATCAGCGACCAGGGCGTTCGGGTCCCGGGCGCGTCCGGGCGGTCGTCGCGGTGCACCGCCCGAACGTAACCGGCGGTGCGGTCAGGCGGGCCGCACCACGCTGTGGATCGACGCCGTGCCGTCGTAGTAGATGGACTCCTCGCGCACGTACGCGCCCGGCTTCGGGGCGTGCACCATCATGCCGTCGCCCATGTAGAGGCCGACGTGGCTGATGTCGTCGTAGAAGAAGACCAGGTCACCGGGCTGGATGTCGGACAGCGGGACGGTCGTGCCGACCTCCACCTGGTCCCACGTGGTGCGCGGCAGCGAGATCCCGGCCGACTTCCAGGCCGCCTGCGTCAGCCCCGAGCAGTCGTACGAGTCCGGGCCCGTGGCCCCCCACACGTACGGCTTGCCCTCCTGCGACTTCGCGAACGCGAGGGCCTTGGCCGCCTTCGTCGCGTAGTCCGACGAACCCGAACCGGTGCCCGTCCCCGTGCCGGACCCGGAGCCCGAGCCCGACGAGGAGCCCGAGCCGTCCTGCTGCTCCTTCTCGCGCGCCGCCTCCTCGGCCTTGCGCCTGGCCGCCTCGTCGGCCTTCTGCTGCGCGGCGAGCTCGGCGGCCTTCTTCGCGGCCGCCTCCTGCTTCTTCTTCTCGATCGCCGCGAGCCGCGCCTTCTCCTCGGCGGTCAGCTTCGAGAGCAGCTCGCGGGCGTCGGACAGCTTCGTCTGGACGTCCTTCTTGGACGACTTCAGATCGGTCTGCGAGGTGGTGAGCTGCTTCAGGCTCTCCTGCGCCTCGGTGCGCTTCTTCGCCGTCGCGCGCTGCTGCTCCTGGTAGTCGTCGACCGCCTTCTTCTGGCGCGTGGTCAGCCGGCTCATCAGCTGGTCCTGCGCGAAGTAGTCCTCGGGGTTGTCCGCGAGGAACATGGTCGCGGTGTCGCTGACCCCGCCGGTGCGGTACTGCGCGGCGGCGAACTGCCCGAGCTCCTGGCGCGCCGTGTTCATCTTCTCGGTGCGCTGCGCGATGTCGTCGAGGAGCTTGTCGACCTGCTTCTTCTTGCCGGCGGTCTGTTCCTTGGCCGAGTTGTACTTCTGGGTGGCGACCTCGGCCTGCCGGTAGAGCTTGTCGACCTTCTTCTGCACCTCTTCGAGGCTGGGCTTCGCGGGCTGCGGCGCGGCCTGGGCCGTCTGCGACAGCAGGGCGACGGAGGTGAGGGCGGCGGTCGTGATGCCGACCGCGGGGGTCGTCCTCAGACCGCCGGTCATCCGGGAGCGGGTGCGCGGCTTGCGGTGCGACGCCAAGGCTGGCGACTCCTTCCGTGGTCCGCCTACCGGGTTAGCTGTCGGGTTCGGGCCGGTGGTACGAGTCGTACGCGTCGAACGGAAGGCTGCCCTACGGCCAACCACCCGGCGCTGCCGGGCTGTTGACCGATTCACCCCAAAGGTCGGTGGGTCCCCGGTTTCCTGCCTCTCGGCGTACGGAACTCGGCGGGGGCTGCCCGCTCGCCGCGTTGTTCGCGTCGGGGGGACGGGCTGCCCGCGCAGCACCGTAGCCAACTCGTGTTGCTGCTGTGAAGGTTGATGTTCGATATGCCCGATACATTTTCGTGACCATTTTCGTGATCTCCGTACGGGCCGGTGGTGGGCGGCGCTTTCGTCACCGTAGGTGAGACGGGAAACGCAAAGGGTGGTCTCCGTGAAGGTGACCGCGGGCTGTCGGTGGGGCCGCCTAGACTCGGAGAGCGATGAGCAGCCTCTTTGACGACAGCTTCCTGGCCGGACTCCAGCCCCACGCGCAGGAGCCCCCGCCGCCGCCCGAGGACCCCGAGCACGACGGGGCCCCCGAGCCGCTCCCGGACGACCTGTTCGGGGGGAAGTTCGACGCGCCCGTGGACCGGGACACGCACTACCGCGACGGGGCGCCGCGCCCCGCCCTGGACCCGGCGTCCCTCCTGGAGGGGTTGAACGAGAACCAGCGGGCGGCGGTCGTGCACGGCGGCTCCCCGCTGCTCATCGTCGCGGGCGCAGGCTCCGGCAAGACCCGTGTCCTCACGCACCGCATCGCGCACCTGCTCGCCGAGCGCCGGGTGCACCCCGGCCAGATCCTCGCGATCACGTTCACGAACAAGGCCGCGGGCGAGATGAAGGAGCGCGTCGAGGCCCTCGTGGGCCCCCGGGCGAACGCGATGTGGGTGTCGACCTTCCACAGCGCCTGCGTGCGCATCCTGCGCCGCGAGTCCAAGAAGCTCGGCTTCACGTCCTCGTTCTCGATCTACGACGCGGCCGACAGCAAGCGGCTCATGGCCCTGGTCTGCCGCGACCTGGACCTGGACCCGAAGAAGTTCCCGCCGAAGTCCTTCAGTGCCAAGATCTCGAACCTGAAGAACGAGCTGATCGACGAGGAGGACTTCGCCGCGCAGGCCGCCGACGGCTTCGAGAAGACCCTCGCCCAGGCCTACGCGATGTACCAGTCGCGGCTGCGCGAGGCCAACGCCCTCGACTTCGACGACCTGATCATGACGACGGTCAACCTGCTGCGCGCCTTCCCCGACGTCGCCGAGCACTACCACCGCCGCTTCCGGCACGTCCTCGTCGACGAGTACCAGGACACGAACCACGCGCAGTACGCCCTGGTCCGCGAGCTGGTCGGCACGGCCGCCGTCCACGACGCCGAGGTGGACGCGGGCCTCGACGCGCCGCCGCGCGAGGACGACCTCGGCCCCGCCGAGCTGTGCGTCGTCGGTGACGCCGACCAGTCGATCTACGCCTTCCGCGGCGCCACGATCCGGAACATCCTCCAGTTCGAGGAGGACTACCCGGACGCGACGACGATCCTGCTCGAACAGAACTACCGCTCGACCCAGACCATCCTCTCCGCGGCCAACGCGGTCATCGAGCGCAACGAGTCGCGCAGGCCCAAGAACCTGTGGACGAACGCGGGCGCGGGCGCCCGGATCACCGGCTACGTCGCGGACACCGAGCACGACGAAGCCCAGTTCGTCGCCGACGAGATCGACCGGCTGACGGACGCCGGGGACGCGAAGGCGGGCGACGTCGCCGTCTTCTACCGGACCAACGCCCAGTCCCGCGTCTTCGAAGAAGTCTTCATCCGCGTCGGCCTCCCCTACAAGGTCGTCGGCGGCGTCCGCTTCTACGAGCGCAAGGAGGTCCGGGACGTCCTCGCCTACCTGCGCGTGCTGTCGAACCCGGAGGACTCCGTCCCGCTGCGCCGGATCCTGAACGTGCCGAAGCGCGGCATCGGCGACCGCGCCGAAGCCATGATCGACGCCCTCTCCCAGCGCGAGAAGATCTCCTTCCCGCAGGCGCTGCGCCGGGTCGACGAGGCCTACGGCATGGCGGCCCGCTCGGCGAACGCGGTGAAGCGGTTCAACACCCTGATGGAGGACCTGCGTACCATCGTCGAGTCCGGCGCGGGCCCGGCGACGGTCCTGGAGGCCGTCCTGGAGCGCACCGGATACCTCGCCGAGCTCCAGTCCTCGACCGACCCGCAGGACGAGACCCGCATCGAGAACCTTCAGGAACTCGCCGCCGTGGCGCTGGAGTTCGAGAAGGAGAACGCGGACGCGGCGGACGCGGCTGACGCGGCGGGCGCGGCAGGTGCGGCGGGCGCGGCCGAGGGCGGCGAGGACGGTGCGGACGGTGCGGGTGCGGAGGGCGCGGCCGGGACCGCCGGAGGGGGCACGCTCTCGGACTTCCTGGAGCGGGTCGCGCTCGTCGCCGACTCCGACCAGATCCCCGACGAGGACGACGACGGCAGCGGCGTCATCACCCTGATGACCCTGCACACCGCCAAGGGCCTCGAGTTCCCCACGGTCTTCCTGACCGGCCTGGAGGACGGCGTCTTCCCGCACATGCGCTCCCTCGGCCAGACCAAGGAGCTCGAGGAGGAGCGCCGGCTCGCCTACGTGGGCATCACGCGCGCCCGCGAGCGCCTCTACCTGACCCGTTCCTCGATGCGCAGCGCCTGGGGCCAGCCCTCGTACAACCCGCCGTCGCGGTTCCTGGAGGAGATCCCGGCCGCGCACCTCGACTGGAAGCGCACCGGCCCGGCCACCCCGTCGGCCACCTCCGGGCGCGCGGGCGGCGGGATCGGCGGCGGGATCGCGGCCTCGCTGTCCTCGTCGCGCTCGCGGACCACACCCGCGTTCGCGACGCGCCGGGCGAGCGAGAAGCCGGTGGTGTCGCTGGCCGTGGGCGACCGCGTCACGCACGACCAGTTCGGACTCGGCACGGTCGTCGGGGTGAACGGCCAGGGCGACAAGGCCGAGGCGACGATCGACTTCGGCGACCCGAAGCCCAAGCGGCTCCTGCTGCGGTACGCGCCGGTCGAGAAGCTCTGACAGATCAGGTGGGGTCGAGGCCGTGGCTGCGCAGCCACGGCAGCGGGTCGACCGCGGCGCCGCCGCCCGGGTGCACCTCGAAGTGCATGTGCGGGCCGGTCGAGTTGCCCGAGTCGCCGGACGTCGCGATGACGTCACCGGCCTTCACCGGTCCGCTCAGCACGGTGTGCCGGGACAGGTGGCAGTACCAGGTCTCGGTGCCGTCCTTCGCGGTGACGATCGCCATGTTCCCGTACGCGCTGTTGAACTGGGTGCGCACGGTGCCGTCCGTCGCCGCCATCACCGGGGCGTAGGAGACGGGGAAGTCGATACCGGTGTGCGAGGACATCCAGTTGATCCCGGCCTGGCCGAAATAGGCGCTGAGCCCGTGCTGCTTCACCGGCAGGGCGAACTTGGGGCGGGCCGCCTCCTTGCGGGCGGCCTCCTCGGCGGCCTTCTTGCGCTCCGCCTCCTGCTTCGCCTTCAGGTCGATGCGCTCCTGCGTGCGGCTCGCCCGGTCGGCGAAGTCGCCCGCGTCCGCGGAGAGGCCGCGCAGCTGGGTGTCCAGCTTGTTGTTCGCGACGGAGGGCTTCACCGTCTGGACGTCGGGCGCCGCCGCGGCCTTCGTCTCCTTGGCGTCGTCCCCGCCGAGCAGGTTCGATCCGCCGACGGAAGCGGCCGCGACCCCGGCGACGCCGATCGCGCAGACCGAGGGCACGGCGACGGTGAGGAGCGCGGAGCGCTTGGCGGGGGTCCGGCGACGGCTCGCGGCGCGGCCGCCGCGCGGGGCGGGGCGAGCGGGCGTACGGGGCTCGTCGGCGCGGGCGGCGGCCTCCGGCTCCCAGGGGTTGGGGTGCTCCGCGTCGTACTGCGGCTGCGCGTCGTCCTCGCGGTCGGACTCCGCCGCGTGCTCGGCGACGGCGTCCTCGGGGGTGTACTGGTCGGGCACGTACTGGTCGGGCACGTGCGCATGACCCTGATCGTGCGCGTCGAGCGGGGTGTCCGCACCGGCGGAGTTCCACGCGGTGGCGTCGTGGGCGCCGGTGTCGTACGCGGGGTCCTGGAGCAGCACGGAGCTGTCGAAGGTCTGGGTCTCGAAGACGGCCTGGGCGTCAAAGCTCTGGGTCTCGAAGGCCTGCGCGTCAAAGGCCTGCGCGTCAAAAGTCTGGGTCTCGAAGGCCTGGGTCTCGAATGCCTGGGTCTCGAAGCCGGTCTGCGCCGGGAAGGTCTGCGTCGCGAAGGCCTCGGCCTGAAGGGCCCCGGTCCCGAACGCCCCGGTGTCGAACGCCGTGCCGGTCTCGAATGTCCCGGTCCCGAACGTCTGCGTCTCGAAGCCCTGGTGGGGAAGGTGCACGAACGCGGCCTCGCCCTGCTGCCCGTCGTGGCCCTGCGTCTCCCACTGCCCCGTCTGCTGCTGCCCGTACCCGGCACCGTCCCAGGATCCGGTGTCGTAGCCACCCGTCTCGTACGAGGATGCGTACGGCTGGGCGGTGGCCGCGTACTGCCCCTGCTGGTGCTGCCCGTCCGCTGCGTACCACTGCCCGGAGTCGTGCACCTGGCCGTAGGAACCGGTGTCGTAGGTGCCGGTGTCGTAGGTACCGGTGGCATAGGTACCGGTCGGGTAGGCGCCGGTGGCGTACGGGTCGGCGGAGCCGGCCATGTCACCGAAGAGCGGGTCGGCGGCGAAGCTGGTCGTGGAGTAACCGTCGTGGGCCGCGTCGTGCGCGCTCCCCGACGGATGACGGTCGTTCACCAACTTCTCTTTCGCCTCGACAACAGGGGCTGCCAGAGCAGTGCGGCGACTGTACCCGGCGGTACGAGCGCACGACAATCTTCGGCAGGTTTCCTGGCCCCAGGAAACGGGCAATCGGCCGTCTTTCGGTGAACGGCGGGCACAGCCTTGGCGATGAGTTCGAGAAACGTTCGACGCCACCGGGGATCCGGGGGAGCCCGGGACATGCACGTACGTCTCGCTATGGGGGAGTTGCGCATGCGGGGGCCGTCCGGGATCGAACACAGCCCCCTGTTCGGCCTGTGGCCGGACAGTCGTCAGGCCACGGTCAGGCCGCCGCGCGTGTCGGCGGTGCCGGTCGCCGCGCCACCCGCCTGATCCGCGGCCAGGGCCTCACGGACCGCTGCCGTGACCGCCGGATGCACGGGGAGCGCGAGGTGCCCGATACCCGTCACGCGCACGTTCTCGGCGATGAGATCCGGGTGGTCCACGCAGGCCGTCTCCAGCGGGACCATGATCTGGTCGAGGTCGCTCCAGAAACTCACGAAGCGCGTGCGGCACCCCGGCGCCGGCTCCCTCAGCTCCTCGACGACCGAGGACCCCGGACGCATCTGCCGCACGATCGGGTGGGCGTCCGCGAACGGGGCGACCCGGGTCCCGCTGTGCGGGGTGCCGAGCGTGACGACGGTGCGCACGCGGCGGTCGCCGCCCAGCCGCTGCACGTAGTAGCGGGCGATGAGACCGCCCAGGCTGTGCCCCACGATGTCGATCCGCTCCTGGCCGGTCCGCTCGCACAGTTCCTCCACCTGCCGGCCCAGCAGCGCGGCCGCCGCCCTGACGTCACTGGTCAGCGGGGAGTAGTTGAGCGACTCGAGGTGGCGGGTCCCGTGCTCGCTCAGGGCGCGGCGCAGCAGGACGAAGACCGAACGGTTGTCGATGAAACCGTGCAGGAGCAGCACCGGCGGGCGCTCAGGCGTCGCCGCGGGCACCGCGGCCTGGTCCGCCCCGGGCCCCGGCACGCGTCCGGTTCCCTGCGCCGGCCGGCGCTCCGGGGCGAGACCTGAGGGGTAGAGCACGAGGTGCCCGGCGAGGATCGCCAGCTCCAGCGCGGTCGCCTTGAGCAGCACCGCCGAGAGCCCACCCTGCGGGAGGCCGGGCAGCAGACGCCGAGGAAGGGCCCGAAAGGGCAGGTCGGCGAGTGCCGCGAGGGTGGTCAGGGCCGAGCCCGCGACGGTGGCCGGATCGGAGGTCGTCTGCGGGATCGGGGCCGGGCCTGCGTCAGGGGGCGTGGCCGGGCTGCTGTCCGTGGCCGTGGTCTTCATCGGTCGACCTCCCGTCGGCACGTGGGAGGACGTCTCCGTCCCCCGTGTGCACTCATGGGAGCCGGACGAGGACGAGACGGGCCGGTGAGGCGGTGGGGCCCCGGTCGAGCGGGGCTGCGTCCCGGCCCGGCGGCTCCGGGCCGGTGGCGCCGGCGCCCTGATCACCGTCAGCCACCGTGGTCACCGTCTGCCACCGGGTCGCCGCGCCGTGCGGCTGGCGGCGCGGTGACACGGTGACCTCGCTGCGACTCCCCGCACGCCGGGCCCGTACGGGGCGGACGGTCCGCCCGGAACGGTCGCGACGCGCAGTGAACGTGTCCCACGTGTGATTTCCCCCTCGCTCCCCACCGCGAAACTGCCGGGTACGGGATGCTGGCGATAACGTTCGTTCACTTCGGGTGCTCGGAACCGGGTATCCGCAAGCGGGGATCCGGCTACGGATGCCCGGAACCCGGGTCGGTCCAGAGCCCCGGGGATCAGTCACTTCATGGAGGCAGTGATGGGTGTGGCAGCCGGTCCGATCCGCGTGGTCGTCGCGAAGCCGGGGCTTGACGGCCACGATCGCGGGGCCAAGGTGATCGCGCGCGCCCTGCGGGACGCCGGCATGGAGGTCATCTACACGGGCCTGCACCAGACCCCCGAGCAGATCGTGGACACGGCCATCCAGGAGGACGCCGACGCGATCGGGCTCTCGATCCTCTCCGGCGCCCACAACACCCTGTTCGCCCGCGTCATCGAACTGCTCGCGGAGCGGGACGCCGCGGACATCAAGGTCTTCGGAGGCGGCATCATCCCCGAGGACGACATCGCTCCCCTGAAGGAGAAGGGCGTCGCGGAGATCTTCACGCCCGGTGCGACGACGGCGGCGATCGTGGAGTGGGTCCGCAGCCACGTCCGCGAACCAGCCACCTGACCCACCCCGGCCCGGCGCCCAGTGCCCGGCGGCCCAGCCCCGGTGCCCCGCGGCCCAGCGCCCCTCCCCGGCGGCCCGGGGCTCAGAGCCCCGCCCGGGAGCGTCGCCCCCGAGGGGACCTGCCGCACGGCCCCGGTCACGCGACCCGTCGCCCCGCCGCCTTGGGCAGTCTGCCGCCTGGGGCGGCACGGGTGGGCAAGGCGGCACCCCAGCGCGGGACGCGCCTCTCGACCGGGCCCGCGCCACGGCTCCCCGCC
>NZ_WWIA01000930.1 GCF_009870065.1 Streptomyces sp. SID5785
TGGTGAACGCGGCCGCGTCCTGCGCCCGGCCGCGCTGCCGCTCCAGCAGTCCGCCCAGGTCGACCCCGCGCGCGGCGGCCTGCTCCAGCGCGCCCAGCACCCCGGGGAACGAGGCGCCCGCGGCCGCGCCGACCGCCGCGTACTGCGAGCGCAGCAGCCCGGTCGCCTTCAGCGACCAGGGCATCAGCTCTCCGTCGAGCAGCAGCCAGTCGGTGTCGAGCTCCTCCCACAGGCCGGCCGCGGTGGCCGCGTCCCGGATGCGCGCGAGGACGGCCTCGGTCGTCTCGGCGTCGTCGAAGAACGGCCGCCCGGTACGGGTGTAGAGCGAGCCGGTGACCGCCGGGTCGTCCACACCGAACCGCTCGCGCGCGGCCTCGGCGTCCCGGCACACGAGGGCGACGGCCCGCGAGCCCATGTGCTTCTCCTCGCACACGACGCGGGTGACGCCGTCCGCCGCGTACTGGGCGAAGGCCTCGGTGGGGTGCTCCAGGTACCCCGCCACCTCGGAGGTGGCCGTGGGTGCCATGGTCGGCGGCAGGTACGGCACGAGCCGGGGGTCGACGGCGAAGCGGCTCATGACCTCCAGGGCCGCGGCCGCGTTCTCCTCCCGCACGGTGACGCGTCCGGTGTGCCGGGTCTCCACGGTGCGCCGGCCGTGCACGTCCGCGAGGTCCAGCGGCCGGCCCTCGTGCCCGCCGGGCGCCTCGGTGGCGAGCGGCTTGACCGGCTCGTACCAGACCTGCTCGGCCGGTACGTCGACGAGCTCGCGCTCCGGCCAGCGCAGCGCGGTGAGCTTGCCGCCGAAGACGGCGCCCGTGTCGAGGCAGATGGTGTTGTTCAGCCACGTCGCGTTCGGGACCGGGGTGTGTCCGTACACCACGGCGGCCCGGCCCCGGTAGTCCTCGGCCCACGGGTAGCGCACGGGCAGCCCGAACGCGTCGGTCTCCCCGGTGGTGTCGCCGTAGAGCGCGTGCGAGCGCACCCGTCCGGACGTGCGGCCGTGGTACTGCTCGGGCAGCCCGGCGTGGCAGACGACGAGCCTGCCGCCGTCGAGGACGTAGTGGCTGACGAGGCCGTGCACGAACTCACGGACCTCGGTGCGGAACTCCTCGCTCTCCTTCTCCAGCTGCTGGATCGTCTCGGCCAGGCCGTGCGTGTGCTGCACGTTGCGGCCCTTGAGCCAGCGCTCCAGCTTGTTCTCGTGGTTGCCGGGGACGCACAGCGCGGTGCCGGCCCGGACCATGCCCATGACGCGGCGCAGCACACCCGGGGTGTCGGGGCCGCGGTCGACGAGGTCGCCGACGAAGACGGCGGTGCGGCCCTCGGGGTGCGCACCGTCCTCGTAACCGAGCTTGCCGAGCAGGGTCTCCAGCTCGCTCGCACAGCCGTGGATGTCGCCGATGATGTCGAAGGGGCCGGTGAGGTGCGTCAGGTCGTTGTACCGCTTCTCGCGCACGACGGTCGCGCGCTCGATCTCCTCGGTGCCGCGCAGGACGTGGACCTTGCGGAACCCCTCGCGCTCCAGGTGCCGCAGCGAGCGGCGCAGCTCGCGGGCGTGCCGGGTGATGACGCGGCGCGGCATGTCGGCGCGGTCGGTGCGCGCCGCGTTCCGCTCGGCGCACACCTCCTCGGGGACGTCGAGGACGATCGCGATCGGCAGCACGTCGTGCTTGCGGGCGAGCTCGACGAGCTGGCGGCGGCTCTCCTGCTGCACGTTGGTCGCGTCGACGACGGTGATCCGGCCGGCCGCGAGCCGCTTGCCCGCGATGTAGTGGAGCACGTCGAAGGCGTCGCGGCTGGCGCTCTGGTCGTTCTCGTCGTCGGCGACGAGCCCGCGGCAGAAGTCGCTGGAGATGACCTCGGTCGGCGCGAAGTGGGCGCGCGCGAACGTGGACTTGCCCGAGCCGGACGCGCCGACGAGCACGACGAGGCTCAGGTCGGTGACGGGCAGCGTCCGTGCGCTGTCCCGGGTGTCGTTGCTGCTCATACGGCCTTCGCCTCCTTCTCGGCGGGGGTGTGCGCGTACTTCCGCGCGGCGGGGGTGTCGTCCAGGGTGAAGACGGCCATCTGGGTCGGCGGGCCCACCTCCGGGTCGTCCGGGCCGACCGGCACGTACGCCACCCGGTACCCGTGGCGCCCTGCGACCCGCTCCGCCCAGTCGCGGAACTCGGCGCGGGTCCACTCGAAGCGGTGGTCGCTGTGGCGCGCGTGCCCCGCGGCCAGGCTCTCCCAGCGGACGTTGTACTCGACGTTCGGTGTGGTCACGAGGACGGTGCGGGGGCGCGCGGAGCCGAACACCGCGTACTCCAGGGCGGGCAGCCGGGGGAGGTCGAGGTGCTCGACGACCTCGCTGAGCACCGCCGCGTCGTATCCCGTGAGCCGCTTGTCCGTGTACGCGAGCGAACCCTGCTGGAGCCGCACGCGCGCGGCCTGCCGCTCTCCCATCCGGTCCAGCTTGAGGCGCCGGGCGGCGACGGTCAGCGCGCGCACGGAGACGTCGGTGCCGACGATCTCGGTGAACCGCGGGTCCTTGAGCAGCTCCTGCACCAACTGGCCCTGGCCGCAGCCCAGATCGAGCACCCGGGCCGCGCCCGCCTCGTGCAGCGCGGCGAGGATCGCGGCGCGCCGCTGCACCGCGAGCGGGACGGGCCGCTCCTCGGTGTCGGCCGTCTCGTCCACCGCGTTGTCGATCGCCTCGACCGCGGTGTCGTCGGCGTCCGCGAGGCGCACCAGCTCGAGACGCTCCAGCGCCTGCCGGGTGAGCGACCAGCGCCGGGACAGATAGCGGCTGGTGATCAGCTTCTGCTCCGGGTGTCCGGCCAGCCAGCCCTCACCGGCGCGCAGCAGCTTGTCGACCTCGTCGGCGGAGACCCAGTAGTGCTTGGCGTCGTCGAGCACGGGCAGCAGCACGTACAGGTGGCGCAGCGCCTCGGCGAGCCTGAGCTCCCCCTCCAGGACGAGCCGCACGTACCGCGAGTCCCCCCACTGAGGGAACTGCTCGTCGAGCGGCACCGCCTCGGCCGTCACCGCCCACCCGAGCGGCTCGAACAGCTTGCGGACGAGGTCGGCGCCGCCCCGGGCGGGCAGCGCGGGCACCTCGACGCGCAGCGGCATGGTCTGCTCGGCCCGCTCGGGGCGCGCCCTGCAGACGCCGCGCAGGGCACTGGAGAACACGGTGCTCAGCGCGACGGCCAACAGCGACGACGCCGCGTACGGCCGGTCGTTCACGTACTGGGCGAGGGACGCGTCGGCCGCGCCGCTCCGTCCCTTGCCGCCCTTGCCCTTGCCGCGCCGGACGAGCGCCACCGGATCGACCTCGAGCAGCAGCGCGGCCGTGCACCGCTCCGCGCTCGCCTCGGGGTAGAGGACGTGCGCGGTGCCGTAGGAGGTGGAGAACGCCTGCGCGTTCCCGGGATGCTTGTGCAGCAGAAACCCGAGGTCGGTCGCGGGGCGTTCAGGGGTACCGGTGGTACTGATCGTCAGGAACACGCGTCCCAGTCTCCCCGGCGCGGGCACCGGTGACCAGCGAGTTTCCCCGCCTCATCGGCCACCGGCGCCCGACGGACCCGTCACGCAGTCACGCAGTCACGCAGTCACGCAGTCACAGCTGCGACTGGACCTGCGAGGAGATCAGTTCCAGGTGGTCGAGGTCGTGCAGGTCGAGGACCTGGAGGTAGAGCCGGCTCGAACCGGTCGCCGCGTACCGGCCGATCCTGTCGACGACCTCGGCCGGCGACCCCGCGAGGCCGTGCGCCCTGAGGTCCTCGACGTCCCGTCCGACGGCCGCGGCCCGCCGCTTGATCTCGGCCTCGTCGCGGCCGACGCAGACCACGAGCGCGTTCGAGTACACGAGGTCGTCGGCGCGCCGGCCGGCCTCCTCGGCCGCGGCCCGCACCCGGCCGAACTGCCGCTCGCTGTCCTCGACCGACGCGAACGGGATGTTGAACTCGTCCGCGTACCGTGCGGCGAGCCGGGGTGTGCGCCGCGCCCCGTGCCCGCCGATGAGCACGGGCACCTTGGCCTGGGCGGGCTTGGGCAGTGCCGGGGAGTCGGTGAGCCGGTAGTGGGTGCCCTCGTGGGTGAAGGTGTCGCCGACGGGGGTGGCCCACAGCCCGGTGACGATCGCCAGCTGCTCCTCGAGCCGGTCGAACTTCTCCTTGGGGAACGGGATCCCGTACGCCGTGTGCTCCTCCTCGAACCAGCCTGCGCCCAGACCCAGTTCGACCCGGCCGCCCGACATCTGGTCGACCTGGGCGACCTGGATCGCGAGCACGCCGGGCAGCCGGAAGGTGCCCGCGGTCATCAGGGTGCCGAGCCGGATCCGGCGGGTCTCCCGGGCGAGGCCGGCGAGGGTGATCCAGGCGTCGGTCGGGCCGGGCAGCCCGTCCGAGGACCCCATGCGCAGGTAGTGGTCGGAGCGGAAGAAGGCGTCAAAGCCGAGGTCCTCGGTCGCCTTCGCGACGGTCAGCAACGTGTCATAGGTCGCCCCCTGCTGGGGCTCGGTGAAGATGCGAAGATCCATGCCTCCATCCTGCACGCTCGCACGTGCGTCAACCGTGCCGTTCGCACCGGCGCGCGGCCCCCACGGTCGGGTGAATATCCGTCACCCCGAGGCGTGGCACGGGCCCCGCTCAGTGACCGGCCGTGCCGCGTGATCGTTGGCGGGGTCGGTGCCGGACCGCCCGGCACCCGCGCCGGCGGTCGCTGCCGGGCGTCATGCGTGTCGTCCGCTCTTCCTTCCCGGGAAGAGCGCGGGCCGAGGAGGCCGCTGTGTCCGAGGAAGCCGTCATGACCGGGGAAACCGTGTCCGCACCCCAGCAACAGGGCGCGCCCAAGGGGCTGCTGCAGCAGATGGAGGAGTTGATGGCGGCGCTCAACGCCGACCTGTCGCAGCTCGACTCCGACCTCAAGGAGTCCTCGGGCGGCGCACCGCTCCCCGCCGCCGGGGAGGGCTGAGCCGGCCGGGCTCCGGCGGCCGGCCGCGGTCAGGCCGCCGAGTCCGATCCCGGTGCGGGTCCGTGCCGCCCGTGCATCCGGTCGTCGTGCTCCGGCAACCGCCGCAGGATCTCCAGGACCCGGTCCCTGGACTCGTCCGCGGCGTCGATCGCTTCCATGCACTGCCAATAGGCACCCTCCTCGAAAGACTCGCTCGCCACGGCGACGAGCGCGATGCCCACGTCACCGAGCAGCGCACCGAGCTCCCTCAACGCCCGGTCCACCTCGCCCAGTTCGGTCAGCTGCGCCGCCCGTATGCCGCCGGCGCCCACCACCGGAACCGCGGAGCCCCCGCTGCCCCGCGCCCCGGCCTCGCTCAGGCTCAGCGCGTCGCCCCGTAATTCCGGCGGGCCGAGCATCGCCAGGCGGCTGCCCATCGCCTGGGCCAGCGCCTGCGCCTGCCATGCCTCCCTCATGATGTCCGGCGCGTCCTGGCTCTGCGCCAGGGCCCGTCGGCCGACCCCGATGAGCCGCACCGCTTCCATGCGTGTCCCCGTCCGTCCTGCCCGAACTCCCTTGTCCACTACCCAGAGTGAGGGTGCGTGAGACGAAAAGCCAGAGGAAGCCCGAAATCTGTGGACACACGGCCGGTTGTGGATATCTCTATGACTCCGAAGAGTGACGGTTCGCGACGGGGAACCGGGTTTCGTTGCGCTCGATCTTCGCGTCGAGCGCGGCGAGCGCGTCGATCCCGAGCACCTCGCACAGTTGCAGGAGGTAGGCGAGCACGTCGGCCACCTCGTCGCGCACCCGGTGCGCGCTGTCCGGGTCGTCCATGATCCGGCCGGACTGCTCGGGGGTCAGCCACTGGAAGATCTCCAGCAGTTCGGCGGCCTCGACGCCGAGCGCCGAGGCCAGGTTCTTCGGGGTGTGGAAGGGGCCCCAGTCGCGGGCCTCGGCGAAGGAGGCGAGGCGGGCCTGCAGTCCCGCGACGTCCAGGGGGCGCCGCGGGTCCGCGGAGGCGGACGGGGGGCCTCCCGGGGGCTGTTCGTTCGCTGCGTCTGTCACGGCTCCAGGTCTACCACCGTGGCCCCGTGCGCCCTCGCCTCGGGGACCACGGGCGCCTGTGCGCCCGCCGCGGCCACCAGCCGGATATGGCCGCGGGCGCACATCCGGGCGGCGAGGCCAGCCAGTTCGCGGCTCTGCACCGGGTCGAGGCCCCGGTCGAGTCCGTCGGCGAGCACGGTGAGGGTCTGATAGGCGTCCGGGACCTCGGCCACCGTGTCGACGTCGAGGACGCCCGGGCCGGTCAGGAGCACCAGGGCGAGGGCCAGGTAGCGCAGTTCGCCGTCGCCGAGCCGGCCTGCGGGGCTGTACACGCCGCCGCCACGGTCGACGAGCGCTCCGGCGCGGCCGCCGGTCCCCGTCTCGGCGAGCACGTCCCGCACCGGTCCGGCGAGGCCCGCCCGGGCCGCCGTCACCAGCAGGCCGTGCCGGATCGCGCATTCGGTCCGGGTGCGGCGCAGCACCGCCGCGAGGTTGTCGCAGCCCGCGAGCAGCCGTCCGTCCCCCACCGGCACCGGGGCGCGCATCCGGTCGGGCGCGGGGTCGCAGGCGAACAGGGAGCGCAGCCCGACGACGGTCTGTTCCGCCGCGGCGAGGACCTGCCGCTGGCCCTCGGTGCGGCCGGCGACCCGCAGGGGGAGCAACGCGGTGCCGAGGAGGTCGTCGGGCAGGGGTGCGCGGGTGACAGAGACGGAGCCGGCGGTGTGCCACGCGGCCTGGACGTCGCGCCGGCCCGGGTCGCGCAGGGCCGTCTCCAGGTAGGTGACGCCGGGGCCGGTCAACCGCTCGCCGACGATGCGCAGTTCGGGTTCGGCCTGGACGGCCAGGTCGAGGCGGACGGGCCCGGCCGGGCCGTCGACGGTGCAGCCGATGCGGAATCCGCGGCGGGCCTGCGCGTCGGGCCTGGCCCGCTCCGGGACACACATGCCCGGGTCGGGGAAGACCTCGGCGAGACGGGCGCCGCCGCTGAGTCCGGCGAGCGCCCCGAGGGCGCGCAGGGCGCTGGTCTTGCCGCTGCCGCTCGGCCCGGTCAGGAGGGTGAACGGGCCGAGCGGCACGGTGGTGTTGCGGTGCCGGGCGAACGCCGAGAGACGCAGCTCGGTGACGTGGGGGCGGTCCGGGGACGTGCCGGGTAAGGGCGCTGCGTCCTGCTGGAGCACGGTCATGCCGACGAACGTAGGCGGCCCCGCGACGCAGAACCGTTTTCCCTCGATGACCTTCCTACGATCGGGGGACTATGCCGCGCGTACGTGCCGGACGGCGCGCCCCCGCCGGTTCAGCCGAGCGCGCCCGCCCCGGCGACCAGGCCCTGGACCTCGGTCCCGGGCGGGGCCAGCAGGAAGACGTTGCGGTCCACCCGGTGCATGCCGCAGCCGAGGCCGAGCACCACACCGCTGCTGAAGTCCAGCACGCGCTTGGCGACTTCGGTCTCGGCCCCGGTCAGGTCGAGCAGGACGGGAATGCCGGTCATCACGGTCTCGGCGACCTCGCGGGCATCGCCGAAGACGTTGACCCGCAGGACGACGAAGCGGCGGCGCGGTTCGGTCTCGTACTCGGGAAGGGCCCGGTGGTCGACCGCGGACGGCCATTCGTTGCGGCTGCGCAGCGGTACGACCTGAGCGAGCCCTTCCCACTGTTCGTCAGTGACGTCGTGGCTGTTCACTGCCCCCACCCCGTCCGGCTCGCCCCTACTGTCTGCACCGGTCAATTCTTACGCCATGTCACCCGTTCGGCCCAACACCGACACGGCCGGGGCGCACCGCAGGTCACGCGGCGAGAGCGACCGCGTCGACCGCCGGGACCTTCAGACCGCGCCGCGCGGTGGCGAGGCTGGTCACCAGGGTGGCCGCGGTGGCGACGGCCACGACGGCGATCCAGATGCCGGGGCCCTGGTCCGGAAGGAGGCGGTCCGCGCGGACCGCGGTGAACGGGAGCAGGCCGGCGAGCGCGGCGAGTGTGCCGAAGAACACTCCGGTGACGGTGAGGACGACGCCCTCGACGGCGACGGTGCCGAGGACCTGTGCCGGGGTGGCGCCGGCCAGTCGCTGCTGGCCGAACTCCCGGACCCGGTAGGCGGTCGCCGCGTAGAGGGAGTTGATCAGCATGATGCAGGCGAACACGACGATGATGCCGACCACGGTGAGGTTGAGCGTCTCGAGGTTCTTGTCATCGATGGACCGGGTGAGGCCGGACGCCTTGATCGCGTCGTTCTCGACGCCCTGCATGTACAGGGTCGCGGTCGCCATGGCCGTGAAGAGGATCAGCGGCATGAGGACGCCGGAGAGCTGGTCGGCGCGCCGGCGCATGTTCCGTACGGTCAGGTAGCCGCTCACGCCGGCGAGGGCGGTGATGAGTGGCTCGGCGCGGCGCAGGAAGCCCCGCAGCAGGTCGGTCGAGACGAGCGCGAAGCCGACCGACAGCAGGATCGCGCCGTACGCGGGGGCCGCCATGAGCGCGGCGTCCGTGGCGTTCATCGCGAAGGTGCTGCTCACCGCGAGCGCGCCGACGACGAGCGCGGCCCAGGAGGCGGTCTTCCGGCCGCGCCCGGGGCGGCGGCGTGCGCCGGAGAGGCTCCTGGTGGCGCGTCGCACGGCGAGGAACGCGGCGCCGGTCGAGGCGAGCAGCGTGACGCCCAGGCCGGACATGAGGGCGAGCGGGCCGAAGGTGTAGCCGACGGAGTCGGCGACCTGGCCGCTGTCCTTGAAGACACCGAGCAGGATCGAGCCGCCCAGGGCAGCGGGGCCGATCGCCAGGACGGCGGCGACGAGCGCGACGACGACGGACTCGCCGACGACCATCCGCTTGATCTGCGCGGGGGTCGCGCCGGTGTGGCGCAACAGGCGCAGTTCCTCGGTACGTTGACGCACATTGACGGTGAGGGTGGAGGCGACGGCGAAGAAGACGAGCAGCGTGCCGTAGCCGCCGACCACGCTCGCCGCGGTGGTGAGGGTGTCGGCGCTGGCCTTGTCGACGCCGCTCGCTCCGGCGGTGTCGTGCATCGAGTTGAACGTCATGACGATCGTGGCACCGAGGAAGGCCGACAGGAGCGTGGCCAGGAAGCGGCCGGGACGCTGGCGTACGGAGCGCAGGGCGAGTCCGAGCATGGTGAACACGGTTCACACCCCCATCGCGACGGCGTCGCCGAGGTGGGCGAGGCGTTCGGCGACCGCGTCGACCGTCGGGGCGTGGAGCTGCCCGGCGAGCCGGCCGTCCGCCAGGAACTGGACGGTGTCCGCGTAGGACGCGGCGACGGGGTCGTGGGTGACCATGACGACGGTCCTGCCGTGCAGCCGGACGGTCTCCTGGAGGAGCCGCAGGACGTCGCGGGCGCTGCGGGTGTCGAGCGCGCCGGTCGGTTCGTCGGCGAAGATCACGGAGGGTTCGGTGACGAGGGCGCGGGCGATGGCGACGCGCTGGCGCTGCCCGCCGGAGAGCTGGTCGGGGCGGTGGCCGAGCCGGTCGCCGAGGCCGACGTCGGTGAGGATGCGCTCGACGCGCTCGCGGGAGACGCGGCGCCCCGCGAGCTTGAGCGGCAGGATCGTGTTCTGCGCGACGGTGAGCGTCGGGAGCAGGTTGTACTGCTGGAACACGAAGCCGATGCGGGTGCGGCGGAAGCGGGTCAGCGCCGCCTCGCTGCGGGCCGGTCCCGGGCCGCCGGTCATCTCCTCGCCGTCGACGACGACGAGTCCGGTGTCGGGGCGGTCCAGTCCGGCCGCGCAGTGCAGCAGCGTCGACTTGCCGGAGCCGGAGGGGCCCATCACCGCGGTGAAGGTGCCCGC
>NZ_WWIA01000931.1 GCF_009870065.1 Streptomyces sp. SID5785
TCAGGTGGCGCACGACGAGGCCGCGGGGCGCGTCATCGTCATCAGCGCCATCGACAACCTGACCAAGGGCACCGCAGGCGGTGCCGTCCAGTCCATGAACATCGCCCTGGGTCTCGACGAGACCACCGGGCTCTCGACGATCGGAGTCGCGCCGTGAGTGTGACGGCAGCCAAGGGATTCCAGGCCGCGGGCATCGCCGCCGGAATCAAGCAGAGCGGGAACGCGGACCTGGCCCTCGTGGTCAACCGCGGCCCGCGCCTGGCGGCCGCGGGCGTCTTCACCTCCAACCGCGTCAAGGCCGCCCCCGTCCTGTGGTCCGAGCAGGTCCTCAAGGGCGGCCTCGTCTCCGCCGTCGTCCTCAACTCCGGCGGGGCCAACGCCTGTACCGGACCGAAGGGCTTCCAGGACACGCACGCCACCGCCGAGAAGGCCGCCGAGGTCCTCGGGCTCAACGCGGGCGAGGTCGCCGTCGCCTCCACCGGCCTCATCGGCGTCCTGCTCCCCATGGACAAGCTGCTGCCGGGCGTCGAGACCGCCGCCGGTCAGCTGTCCGACCACGGCGGCGAGAAGGCCGCCATCGCCATCAAGACCACCGACACCGTGCACAAGACGGCGGTGCACGAGGGCGACGGGTGGACCGTCGGCGGCATGGCCAAGGGCGCGGGCATGCTCGCCCCCGGCCTCGCCACCATGCTCGTCGTCCTCACCACGGACGCCGACCTGGACAGCGAGCTCCTCGACCGGGCGCTGCGCGACGCCACCCGCACCACCTTCGACCGGGTCGACTCCGACGGCTGCATGTCGACCAACGACACGGTGCTGCTGCTCGCCTCCGGCGCGGCGGGGGTCACCCCGGAGTACGCTGCGTTCGCCGAGGCCGTCCGCAGCGTGTGCGACGACCTGGGCCGCCAGCTCATCGGCGACGCCGAGGGCGCCAGCAAGGACATCAAGGTCGAGGTGGTCAACGCGGCGAGCGAGGACGACGCAGTCGAGGTCGGCCGCTCCATCGCGCGCAACAACCTCCTCAAGTGCGCCATCCACGGCGAGGACCCGAACTGGGGCCGTGTCCTGTCCGCCATCGGCACCACCGGCGCCGCGTTCGAGCCCGACCGGCTCAACGTCGCGATCAACGGCGTCTGGGTGTGCAAGAACGGCGGCGTGGGCGAGGACCGGGACCAGGTCGACATGCGCTTCCGCGAGGTCGTCGTCACCGCGGACCTCGCGGCCGGCACCGAGACCGCGACGATCTGGACCAACGACCTGACCGCCGACTACGTCCACGAGAACAGCGCGTACTCGTCATGACCGAGACCCCGAAGCCCGCAGAGACCCCGGATGTCTCCGAGGGCACGAAGCAGCCGACCAGCGCCCGCAAGCACACCGCGCTCCCCAAGGCGCAGACGCTCATCGAGGCGCTGCCCTGGCTGACCCGGCACCACGGCAAGACCGTCGTCATCAAGTTCGGCGGGAACGCGATGATCGACGAGGAGCTCAAGGCCGCCTTCGCCCAGGACGTCGTCTTCCTGCACCACGCGGGGCTCAAGCCCGTCGTCGTGCACGGCGGCGGGCCGCAGATCAGCAAGGCGCTCGACCGGCACGGCATCGTCAGCGAGTTCAAGGCCGGCCTGCGCGTCACCACCGAGGACGCCATGGACGTCGTGCGGATGGTGCTCGCCGGCCAGGTGCAGCGCGAACTCGTCGGCCTGCTCAACCAGCACGGCCCGCTCGCCGTCGGCCTCACCGGCGAGGACGCGCACACCATCACCGCCACCAAGCACCAGCCCCGCATCGAGGGCGAGCTGGTCGACATCGGCCGCGTCGGCGAGATCACCGAGATCGACACCGGCGCCATCGAGGCCCTGCTCGCCGACGGCCGCATCCCGGTCGTGTCCTCGATCGCCCGTTCCCAGGACGACTCGCATGTCTACAACGTCAATGCTGATACGGCGGCTGCGGCACTCGCTGCTGCGCTGGACGCCGAGACGCTGATGGTCCTGACCGACGTCGAAGGCCTCTACGAGGACTGGCCGCACTCCGACGAGGTCATCAGCCGGCTCACCGCCACCGAGCTCGAGAAGCTGCTCCCGGAGCTGGCGAGCGGCATGGTGCCGAAGATGGAGGGCTGCCTGCACGCCGTGCGCAACGGCGTGCACACCGCCCGCGTCATCGACGGCCGCGTCCAGCACTCGATCCTGCTGGAGATCTTCACCGACGAGGGCATCGGCACGATGGTCGTGGCCGATGCGGAGAAGGGGAACGCCGGATGAGCGGCAACGAGGACCTGACCAGGCGCTGGCAGGGCGCCCTGATGAACAACTACGGCACGCCCCGGCTGCCGCTGGTCAAGGGCGCGGGCGCCCGGGTCTGGGACGCCGACGGCACCGAGTACCTGGACTTCGTCGGCGGCATCGCGGTCAACGCACTGGGCCACGCCCACCCCGCGGTCGTCGAGGCGGTCTCCGCCCAGATCGCGTCCCTCGGGCACGTGTCCAACCTGTTCGTCGCCGAGCCGCCCGTCGCGCTCGCCGAGCGGCTGCTCCAGCTGTTCGGCCGTGAGGGCGCGGTGTTCTTCTGCAACTCGGGCGCCGAGGCCAACGAGGGCGCGTTCAAGATCGGCCGCCTCACCGGCCGCCGGCACATGGTCGCCACGACCGGCGGCTTCCACGGCCGCACGATGGGCGCCCTCGCCCTGACCGGCCAGCCCGGCAAGCAGGACGGCTTCACCCCGCTCCCCGGCGACGTCACGCACGTCCCGTACGGGGACGTGGACGCCCTGCGGGCCGCGGTCACCGAGGAGACCGCCTTCGTGATCATCGAGCCGATCCAGGGGGAGAACGGCGTGGTCGTCCCGCCCGCCGGCTACCTCAGGGCGGCCCGCGAGATCACCCGCGCCACCGGCACCCTCCTCGTCCTCGACGAGGTGCAGACCGGCGTCGGCCGCACCGGCCACTGGTTCGCGTACCAGGCCGACGAGGGCGTCGAGCCCGATGTCGTGACGCTCGCCAAGGGCCTCGGCGGCGGACTCCCGCTCGGCGCGACCGTCGCGTTCGGCGAGGCGGCCGAGCTGCTGCGGCCCGGGCAGCACGGCACCACCTTCGGCGGCAACCCGGTCGCCTGCGCCGCGGGCCTCGCCGTCCTCGACACCATCGCGGGCGAGGGCCTCCTGGAGAACGTCAAGCGCGTCGGCGAGCGCCTCACGGCCGGAATCGACGCCCTTCGGCACCCGCTGGTCGGTCACGTCCGGGGCGGCGGACTCCTGCTGGGTATCGTGCTCACCGGGCCCCGCGCACCCCAGGTGCAGCAGGCGGCCCAGGACGCGGGCCTTCTGGTGAACGCGCCCGCCCCCGACGTCGTCCGGCTCATGCCCCCGCTGAACCTGACGGACGCCGAGGCGGACACGTTCCTCGCGGCGCTGCCCGCCGTACTGGACACGGCCGCGGGTGACGGGGACGACGGGGAAGCAGGAGCCTGAGGATGGGACGACGACGATGAGCAGCAAGGCGGAGAACGACCTGCGCGCGGCCGAGAACCTCGCCCTGGGCGGGGTGGCCGGCCCGCAGGTGCCGCAGACGCGCACGGCGCGCCACCGCAGGATCGTGGACATCCTGAACAGGCAGCCGGTGCGCTCGCAGAGCCAGCTGGCCAAGCTCCTCTCCGACGACGGGCTCACCGTCACCCAGGCCACGCTCTCCCGTGACCTGGACGAACTGGGCGCGGTCAAGATCCGCAACACCGGCGGCGAGCTGATCTACGCGGTGCCCAGCGAGGGCGGCTTCCGCACCCCGCAGGCGCCGCTCGGCGAGTCGGCCAAGGAGGAGCGGATGCGCCGCCTCGCCGGTGAGCTCCTCATCTCGGCGGAGGCCTCGGCCAACCTGGTGGTGCTGCGCACGCCGCCCGGCGCCGCCCAGTTCCTCGCGTCGGCGATCGACCAGGCGGAGCTCCAGGTCATCCTCGGCACCATCGCCGGCGACGACACGCTGATGCTGATCAGCCGGGACCCGGCGGGCGGCCAGGCGCTGGCCGACCACATGCTGCGCCTGGCCCAGAACGACCACTGACCGGTACCTGCCGGGCGTCAGGCGGTTGCGCGCCGCGCCCGGTAGGACATCCAGGCGGCCACCAGCGCGCCCGACACGTTGTGCCAGACGGAGAACACGGCGGCGGGCAGCGCGGCCAGCGGGCTGAAGTGGGCGGTGGCCAGCGAGGCGGCGAGCCCCGAGTTCTGCATGCCGACCTCGAAGGCCATCGCGCGGGACGCGGGCGCACCGAGCCGTGCCGCCTTGCCGGCGCCGTATCCGAGCAGCAGCCCGAGGCCGTTGTGCAGGACCACGGCGAGGAGCACCAGCGCGGCCGCCGACTTGATGGCCTCGGCGCTGCCCGCCACCACGACGGCGACGATGACGGCGACCGTCAGCGCCGACAGCCACGGCAGCACCTTCAGCAGCCGGTCCACGTACCGGCCGAGCACGAGACGCACCACGAGCCCGGCGATGACCGGCAGCAGCACGGTCTTGAGGATGTCGGTCATCATCGAGCCGGCGTCGACGGGCAGGTAGGCGCCCGCGAGCAGCAGCGTCAGCGGCGGTGTGATCAGCGGCGCGAGGACCGTCGACACGGTCGCCACGGACACCGAGAGGGCGACGTCTCCGCGCGCGAGGTAGGTGACGACGTTGGACGCGGTGCCGCTGGGCGCGCAGCCGACGAGGATGACACCGGCGGCCAACTGCGGGGACAGGCCGAGCGCGTGGGCGATCAGCCAGCCGAGGCCCGGCATGATCACGTAGTGGGCGACCAGCCCGAGGCCCACGGCCCAGGGGCGCTGCGCGACTCCCTTGAAGTCGCCGAGCGTCATCGTGAGCCCCATGCAGAACATGACGACGCCCAGCAGATAGGGCACGTTGGTGCCCCAGCCGTCGAACGTGCCGGGCGCGGCGAGGCCCCAGGCGCCCGCGACGAGGACGAGTACGGGGAAGACGGTGACCGCGAGCCGGGCCGCGCGGTCGGTGGCGCCGGGGCCGTCGCCGCTCGCCTCGGGGGACGGGGTGGACGTGAGTTCGGTATCGCTCTGCACCCGGCGATGCAACGTCGCGGCCGAGGCCACCCGCAACCGTGTCTCGATATGTGGTCGCTACATGCGTATGAGGCGTGCCGTGCGGACGGTGCGGGCCCGCGCCGGGGCCCGCACGGCGTCCCCGCTCAGGTGCGGGTGAGGGCGGTGGGTCCGGAGCGGGTGCCGATCGCGAGGTGCGGGGCTGCGGCCGGGCGCACCCAGCGCAGGATGCTCCGCATGGCGTCCCGCGGTACCGAGACGCAACCGGCCGTCGCACCCCGCCCGTTCACATGCAGGAAGATGCCCGCGCCGCGCCCGCGCACCGGACGGTGGTAGTTGAACCCCACGACGAGCGCGTGCGCGTACTGCGTGCCGTAGTCGGCGAGGTGCTCGGATTCGCCGGCCCGGCAGTCCGCGGGGCGCGGGTCCCTCCAGCGGTTGTAGGACCGCGAGTCGTTGTCCTGGCACCACCAGGAGGTGTCCCGCACGGGCCGGTACGGCATCGCCGTGCCCGCCGGCGCCGCGGCGGTGCCGAACGCGAACGGCAGGTCGTACAGGCCCGTCGGCGTCGTGTCGGTGCCCTGCTCGCGCCGGTCGCCCTCGACCAGCCCGTTCGCCCCGAAGCGGGCCGGGGTCGAACCGGCCTTCGTCCAGCGCCCGTCGGGCCGCCGGTCCCACCAGGTGACCGTGCCGGTGGTCGACGAGGCCCGGGGCGCCTCGGCGGTGACGAGCTGTCGCCCGCCGCCGGTGTCCGCCATCCGGGAGGGCAGCGGTGCGGTGGGCGGTGTGCCGGGCGCGGCGGCGCCCAGCGCCGCGCAGGCGGCGACGAGGGCGGCGCAGCAGGCGCGGGCCGCCCGGACGTGACGGGTGAGGTGCGGGGGACGGCACGGGAGGCGCATGCCTCAGAACGTAGCCGGGGGGAGCGGGAGCGGCAGCCCCGGTAGGCCGTCCAGGCTCTTCTCTATGTGCTCCTTCTTCCTGAAGTAGGCGTCCAGGGACGAGTCGTCCTCGCGCGCGAAGCGTCTGCCGTGCAGGTCGCGGTCCTCGTCGTACGTCATGAACGGCACCCCGTAGCCGCACGTGTCGCGGATCAGGGCGGCGGTCACGACGATCACGGCACGCAGGCCGTGCAGGGACGGGTCGATGCCGGGGAAGTGGCCGAGCAGCTCCCCGAAGCGGGGGTCGTCGCGGAAGACGGCCTCGCCGCTGCCGTGCACACGCACGATGTTCGGCGGGCCCTGGAAGGCGCACCACATGAGGGTGATCCGTCCGTTCTCCCGCAGGTGCGCGATCGTCTCCGCGTTCGACCCCGCGAAGTCCAGATAGGCGACGGTCCGCTCGTCCAGCACGGCGAACGAGCCGGTGAGGCCCTTGGGTGAGAGATTGACCGTGCCGTCGCCGGAGAGCGGCGCGGTCGCGGTGAAGAAGACCGGCTGGGACTCGATGAAGGTGCGCAGTCGTCCGTCGATGCGTTCGTACGTCTTTCCCATACGGGCATTGTGCGGCCCGGGACCGGCCGGGGGGATCGCCCGTGGGGACGATTGACGAATCATGCAGAGCGCTGCATACTCATGCATGACCGTACGGCTTGAACCCGGGCCCGTACGACGCCACCCGGCTTGAGGAGCAGAGCACGTGAGCAGCAACACCGGCGATGTCCGCCTCTGGGGCGGCCGGTTCGCCGACGGCCCCGCCGAGGCCCTGGCCAAACTGTCCGCGTCCGTCCACTTCGACTGGCGTCTCGCCCCGTACGACATCGCGGGCTCGCGCGCCCACGCGCGCGTGCTGCACACGGCCGGTCTGCTCACCGAGGACGAGCTGACCCGCATGATCGCGGGGCTCGACCAGCTCGAGGCGGACGTCGCGGACGGCTCCTTCGTCGGCACCATCGCCGACGAGGACGTGCACACCGCCCTGGAGCGCGGCCTGCTCGAGCGCCTCGGCCCGGACCTCGGCGGCAAGCTCCGCGCGGGCCGCTCGCGCAACGACCAGGTGGCGACGCTCTTCCGGATGTACCTGCGCGACCACGCCCGGATCGTCGGCGGTCTGGTCGCCGACCTCCAGGAGGCGCTCGTCGGGCTCGCCGAGGCCCACCCGGACGTCGCGATGCCCGGCCGCACACACCTCCAGCACGCCCAGCCCGTCCTGTTCGCGCACCACGTCCTGGCGCACGTGCAGTCGCTGTCCCGGGACGCCGAGCGGCTGCGCCAGTGGGACACCCGCACGGCCGTGTCGCCGTACGGCTCGGGTGCGCTCGCCGGCTCCTCCCTCGGGCTGGACCCGGAGGCGGTCGCCCGGGACCTCGGCTTCGAGCACGGCTCCGCGGGGAACTCGATCGACGGCACGGCCTCCCGTGACTTCGTCGCCGAGTTCGCCTTCATCACGGCGATGATCGGGGTGAACCTCTCGCGCATCGCGGAGGAGATCATCATCTGGAACACGAAGGAGTTCTCCTTCGTCACGCTCCACGACGCGTTCTCCACCGGCTCCTCGATCATGCCGCAGAAGAAGAACCCCGACATCGCCGAGCTGGCCCGCGGCAAGTCCGGCCGCCTCATCGGCAATCTGACGGGCCTGCTCGCCACCCTCAAGGCGCTGCCCCTCGCGTACAACCGCGACCTCCAGGAGGACAAGGAGCCGGTCTTCGACTCCTGCGACCAACTGGAGATCCTGCTCCCGGCGTTCACCGGCATGATGGCCACCCTCACGGTCAACAGGGAGCGGATGGAGGAGCTCGCCCCCGCCGGCTTCTCGCTCGCCACCGACATCGCCGAGTGGCTCGTCAAGCAGGGCGTGCCGTTCCGGGTGGCCCACGAGGTCGCGGGCGAGTGCGTCAAGGTCGCCGAGGCCGAGGGTAAGGAGCTGGACGAGCTCACGGACGAGCAGTTCGCGAAGATCTCCGAGCACCTCACCCCCGAGGTCCGCACGGTGCTCAACGTCCCGGGGGCGCTGGCCTCCCGCTCCGGCCGTGGCGGCACGGCGCCCAGCGCCGTCGCCGTCCAGCTCACCGAGGTCAAGCAGGATCTGACGGTCCAGCGGGCCTGGGCGGACGCCGGGAAGTAGCGCCGGCACCGCCGGTGCACACGGCCCGGACCCCTCGGGGGTCCGGGCCGTGCCGTGTTGTCAGTGGGCCCGCTTAGAGTTCGGGCAGTTGATCAGCACGGCTGTCGGGGAGGCAGTGATGGGGTGGATGCCCGCGGGCGACTACGAGGTCGCTCTGGACGATGACGGAAAGGTCATCTGCCGCAACGGGAAGGGGCGCAGGCTCAAGTCGGTGCCTCCCAAGATCGCGGACGAGCCGGCCGTGATCGGTCTGCGTCAGCTCACCGAGTGGCTCCAGCGCCACGAGCGCGACTGCCTCGACCGGACCGAGACCTGGATGACGCGCTCGCTGCCCGTCCCCACTGCCGTCCTCGCCCGCGTCTGGCCGGACCCCGCCTGGCGCGCCGCCCTGCGCGACCTCGTGGTCACCGGACCCGACGGCGCCGTCGCGGGATTCCTGCGCGACGCCGACCCCGAGCGCGGCATCGGCCTCGTCGACCTCGACGGCGACACCGTCCGCATCACCCCCGAGCAGATCCGCATCCCGCACCCCGTCCTCCTCGACGACCTCGACGAGCTGCGCGAGTTCGCCGTCGAGCTCGGCGTCGAGCAGGGCGTCCAGCAGCTCTTCCGCGAGACGTACGTGCGCGGCACCGACCGCGACGCCGGCGCCCGCGTGGTCGACGACTACGAGGGCGGCCGGTTCAAGGAGCTGCGCTTCCTCGTCGGCCGCGCCACCTCGCTCGGCTACCGCGTCCGCGGCGGACAGGCCGTCCTGCCGGTCCTGGAGGCCGGCCGCGGCGTCGAGGCCCGCGTCTGGGTCGGCGACTACGAGGGCTACGAGGAGACCGAGACGGGCCCGCTGACCTGGACCACGGCCCAGGGCGGCACGCTCACCCTCGGCGAGGTCGGCCCCGTCGCCTGGTCCGAAGGCATGCGCATGGCCGCCGCGCTGTACGCGGGCCGCGCCGTCGAGGACGAGGAGCAGGCGGCATGAGCACACAGCGGACGGACGACGGACAGACACGGCACGGCACGACGGGGGACGGACAGATGCGGGACGGCGAGCAGACGCAGGACACCGGGGCGCTCCTGGAGGCGGGCGCCGTCCTGCTCCCCGGCAGCCACGCGGGCGAGGACGCCGACGAGCTGACCGTCCGCAGTTACGCGCACCCGGTGCTCGAGGACCGCACCGTCGTCCGGCTCGTGCCCGAAACGCTCGGCGAGGCCGAGGACCTGGCCCTCGACTTCCTGGGTCTGAGCCGCACCGCCGTCCACGACGGCATCGGCCAGGTGCGCCGAGAGACCCTCGGCTTCCCCGCCTGGGCCCTCGTCCACGACCCGGCCAACGGGCACCACGCGCTGGCCCTCGTCAAGGACGTCGAGCGGCTGTCCCGCATGGCCAAGTCCCGCGCGGGCGCCGCCAAGGAAGGCTTCGAGGAGCTCGGCGAGCGCCTCGGCCGCTCCGTGCCGCACTTCCTGCCGACGTTCTACGAGGAGGCCGGCCGCGCCTTCCTGCGCCACGAGAACACCACGTACGCCGCCCAGTTCTTCGGCAAGGCCCGCGAGGCCGAGCGCGTGCACAGCCTGAGCGTCGACGAGGCCCGCAGGCGCGCCGTCTTCCTCGAGTTCGCGTTCGCCGGCGCCCTCACCGTCAAGGCGCTCAAGGAGCACGTCAGCGACCTCACCGCCCGGCTCAGCGCCACCGAGGCCTGGCAGCAGTACCGGCAGCTGGTCGTCGAGCGCTGCGGCGCGGGCCTGCCCCCGTACGCGGCGCTCCCGCAGGACGCGCGCAAGCTCATCAAGGCCGCCGGACTCGACCGCGTCACCGAGGAGACCGCCCTCCTCGCCGACCTGCTCGGTTCACCCGCCGTGGTGCGCGCCCCCTCCTCCTTCTGGACGGCGTACGAGTCGACCCTCGTCGTCCTCGCGAAGGAGCGGCCCGACGTGCGGGCCCGCCTCCTGGAGTTCGTGCCCACCGGCCTCGGCCGCGGCCCTGCCGCCGAGCAGCAGTGGCTCGGCCTGCTCGCCGAGTCCGGCGCCGAGCAGCTCCTCACCGACCCCGCACCCGCCGCCGAGCCGTCCGCGGGCGACTGGCTGGCCCGCTGGGCCGCCCACCTGCAGGGCGGGTACCACAGCCGCCGCCGCACCCCGCTCACGTACGCGCTGGTCGAGCGCATGGCCCCGCGGCTCGTCGCCGACGCCCGGCCCGTCGACCTCAACCGCGCGGGCACCCACTGGCAGAACCGCATCGACCTCGACCTGCTCGACCTCTGCCTCACCCTCGGCGTACCCGTCACCGACCCGGCCCCCGAGCCCGGGGTCCACCCGCACGGACGCCGGCGGGAGCTGGGCCTGAGCGCCTGGATCGAGGGCCGCGCCGACGCCGAGGGCCGCCGGGACCTCGCGGCCGTCGCCGCCGACGCCCGCTACGGGCCGCTGCTCCGCTCCGACGTCGGCCACGGCCGCTGGAGCGAGCGCCACCACATGACCCTGCTCGCCGGCCACCCCGTGCTCGGCCCCGTCCTGAGCAGCTGGCTGGACGAGCAGACCGACGCCTACACCGCCGCCGCGGGACTGCCGGGCGCCGAGTCCGCCCTCACCCACCTGCGCCACTTCCGTGCCGTCGCGGGCGAGGTCAACGCCGCGGCCGTGGACCGCGTCCGCCGCCACGACCTCACCCGCGGCCTCGCCCGCACCCTGCGCACCGGCCTGTTCGACGAGCTCGGCTGGCCCGCGCTCGAAGAGGCCGTGCGTCGGCTCGGCCCCGTACCCCAGGGCGGGGGCCGAAGCGGCCTCACGGTGCAGGAGGCCTGGCCCGCGCTGATCGTCGCCCACCGCGCGAAGGCGGTCGTCGCGGGCCCCGACGCGGTCCTGCTCGAGCACGACCTGCGCGTCCCGCAGACGGCCGACCGCTGGACCGACCCCGCCTTCCGCTACGTCGACGGCGACCTCCTCGTCATGTGGCGCGAGGACGGGAAGGAGCGGGCCTACTGGACCTCGCGCCCCGGCGACGTCTTCGCCCTCGACGCCCCGTACAGCGTGTTCTGGAGTCACCGTGAGACGGGCGCCGGCCTGCCGCTGCCCGGCGGCGGCCGCACCACGGGCCAGCGCCCGCTGCACGCGGGAGACACCCGGCTCACCGAGAGCCACCGGATCCTCGGCGACGGCATCGGCCACTGGCGGATGCGCACCACGAGCGCCGGCTCCTCCTGGATCGAGTACGACGCCACGACCGGAGCGGCCGGCCGCGCCTCGCTCCCCGCGCTGATCGCCTCGGCCGTCCGGGACGGCAGCAGCCTGCGCCTCGCCGACTGCGAGGTGCTGCCCGTGCAGCCGGGCCTCGAGCGGACCCCGCTCGGCACGGACGGCACCGTGCTCGGCCGCTGGGTGCGCACTGACCAGGACACCGTCACCGCGGGCGCCCCCGACGGCAGCACGGTCAGCCTGCCGCACACGGCGAAGGCCGTGCCGCTCGGCGCCCTGCGCCTGCCCGGCGCCGCCCCCGTGCTCGCACTTCAGGGCAGCCTCCCGGCGCTCTACGCGCAGGACGCCGGCCCCGCCTCGGGGCCGCTGGCGACCGTGCAGACCTCGTCCCGGGGCGGCCGGTTCGCGGCCGGCACCCCGCTCGTGCCGCCGCTGCCGTTCTGGCACCACCTGCGCCCCCGCGACGAGACCGGCTCCAAGACCCTGCGCGACGTCACCGACGAGCTGGCCGCCGCCCTCGCCGACGCCGTCGCCGGAGTCCAGGCGGAGCACCGCGCCGCCACCCGCGGCGAGCGCTCCGAGGAGCAGCGGGCCCAGGACGCCCTGGAGCTGCGGGTCGCCCTCGACGCCGCCGTCGCCCACGCCCTGCCCGGCGTCACCGACCCCGCCCTGCGCGCCGGCATCGTCTCCGTCGTCACCGCCACAGTCGGACTGCGGGACTCCGCACGGCAGTTCACCGACCCCGCGCCGACCGAGGAGAGCACCGGGCAGGCACCCCGCCCCACGCCCCCGATGTACGCCGACTTCACCCCGGAGCACGGCGGCGACGCCCTGCTCCTCGCCGCCGTCCGCGCCGCGGTCGGCCGCTCCGTCCGCGGGTACTGGAACGGCGACCGGCCCCAGGTGCTGCGCCAGATCAGGGCGGTCAACGACGTCCTCGCCGGTACCCCGGCGTCCGGCCCCGCACCGCACCCCGCCGTCCGCCCCCTCGCCGAGGGCTGGACCCGGGACGAGGGCACCGTCCCCGCCGCGGGCGACGGCTGGCCGAGCGTCCTCGCACAGCTGCCCGTGCTCGCCGCCCGGGCCGCCGCACCGTCCGCCGGGGACGCCC
>NZ_WWIA01000932.1 GCF_009870065.1 Streptomyces sp. SID5785
ACCGCGGGTACCCCGGTCGTCGCCAGCTCCGCGATCGTGGCCGAGCCGGCCCGGCAGACCACCACGTCGGCCACCGCGTAGGCGAGGTCCATCCGGTCCAGGTAGGGCACGGCCTGCGCGACGGGCCCGACGCCCGCGTCGGCCAGCCTCCGCCGGGTCTCCGAGAGCGCGGCCGGGCCCGTCTTGATCAGGAGGTCGACATCCTGGCGGCCCCGCCAACGGGAGGCCAGACCCACGGCGGCCTCGGTGAGGCGGGCCGCGCCGAGGCTGCCGCCGTTGAAGAGGACGACCCGCGCACCGGCGCGTGTCCCGAAGGCACGCCGGGCCTCTTCGCGCAGGGCCGGCCGGTCCAGGGCGGCCAGCGACGCGGCGATCGGCATGCCGACGGTCCGCGCCCGCTCACCGCCCGAGAGGTGGGCGCGGCTACCGTCGAACGCGACGGTGAGATGCTCGGTGAGCCGGGCGGCGAACTGGTTGGCCCGGCCCGGGACGGCGTTGGACTCGTGGATGACGCTGGGCAGTCCGGCCATCCTGGCCCCGACGATCGCCGGGGCGCTCGGATAACCGCCCATGCCGACGACGACCTGCGCCTTCTGCGCCCGCAGGATCGAGCGGGCCTGGGCACCCGAACGCAGCAGCGCCGCCGGGAGGAGGAAGCGTTTCGCGCCGAGCGCGGGATCGAAGGGGATCATGTCGACGGTGTGCAGTCGGTAGCCGGCGGCCGGGATCAGCGTCGTCTCCAGCCCGCGTTTCGTCCCGATGAAGGAGATGACCGCGTCCGGGTCGGCGCGGCGCAGGGCCTCGGCGAGAGCGAGACCGGGATAGATGTGACCGCCGGTGCCGCCCGCACCGATCACGACGGAGAGTGGTGTGCGCATGGCCGCCACTCTCGAGAGGCCGCTTAAGAGGGTTCTAAGAGCCCACGCTGGCAGGCTTCGGGTATGAACGGAGCGCGGAGTGCGAGCAGGATCCTGGTGGCCGAGGACGAACCGGAGGTACGGGCGGCTGTCGTGGACGGCCTGACCATCGAGGGATATGAGGTGCGGGGCGTCGCGGACGGACTGGCCGCACTGTCCGCGGTGGCGGCCTGGCAGCCGGACGCGCTGGTGCTCGACGTGATGATGCCGGTGCTCGACGGCCTCGCGGTCTGCCGGCGGCTGCGGGATACCCAGGACCGGACGCCGGTGCTGGTCCTGACCGCACTGTCGTCGGTGGCCGAGCGGGTGGACGGACTGGAAGCGGGCGCCGACGACTACCTGGTGAAGCCGTTCGCCCTGGACGAACTGGTCGCTCGCGTACGGGCACTGCTGCGGCGGGCCGCACCGCCCGCCCCGGACGGCGATCTGGGCTTCGCGGACCTGACCCTTGACCCGGTGACGCGGACCGGGCGGCGGGGCGGCCGGCCGGTCGAGTTCTCCCGCACCGAGGCCGCATTGCTGGAGCTGCTGCTGCGCAACCCGGGACAGGTGCTGCCGCGCGAGATGATCCTGGAGCGGGTGTGGGGCCAGGACTTCGGCCCGGACTCCAACTCGTTGGCAGTGTACGTGGGTTACCTTCGGCGCAAGCTGGAGGCGGGCGGTGAGACACGCCTCGTTCACACCGTGCACGGGCTCGGCTACCGGCTGGACGTCGCGTGAGCGGGGCGCGGAAGCTCGGCGCGCACTGGCGGCGCAGGCGGCCGCTGCGGACCCGGCTCGCGGTGGCGTCCTCGGCTGCGGTGGCGCTGGTCGCGGTGGGCGTGTGCGCCGCGGCGTTCTTCGTGATCCGCTACGAACTGCTGCACCAGCTGGACCTGTCACTCACCCAGTCCGCGACCCGGGTGATCCAGGAGAACCGGGGCGAGAGCCCGCGGACCGTGGCGGGCGAGTGCCGCTATCTCTCCGCCCCTGCCTGCGCGCAGGTGGTCCCGGCCGACCCGTCGGCGGACCCGGGCGAGCCTTATCCGCTGCCGGTGTCCGCCCCCGTACGGGAGGTGGCGGCGGGGGAGAGGGCACCGTACTTCAGCAATGTCACCCGCTTCGGGCATCCGTTGCGGATGCTGACGACCCCGTTCGGGGACGGGCGGGCGCTCCAGGTGGCGTTGCGCGCGGACCCGGTGGAACGGGGCGTACGGCAGGCGGCACTGCTGCTCGCGGCGGTGGGCGGTGCGGGAGTGCTGCTGGCCGGCCTGCTCGGCTACGCGGTCTCGCGCACCGGCCTGGCCCCGGTGGCCCGGCTGACCGCGACCACCGAGCGGATCGCCGAGACCCGGGACCCGCGCCACCGCATCGAACTGCCGCCGGGACCGCCGGGCCGACAGGACGAAGTGACCCGGCTGGCGGCGAGCTTCAACACGATGCTCGGCGAGCTGGAACAGTCGGTCAGTTCCCAGCGCCGGCTGGTCGCAGACGCCTCGCACGAGCTGCGGACCCCGCTGACCGCGCTGCGCACCAACGCGGAACTGCTGGCCCGCGCGGACCGGTTGACGCCCGCGCAGCGGGAGCGGGCATCGGGGGCGCTGGGCCGACAGCTCCGGGAGGTGACCGGGCTGGTGAACGACCTGATCGAGCTGGCCAGGGACGAGGAGCCGCTGCCCCTGCTCGAGGAGGTACGGATCGCTGAACTGGCGGAACACGCGGTGGCCACAGCACGCGCGCACTGGCCGCACATCCGCTTCGCGCTGGAGACCGATCCCGCCGCGGTGGACACGACGCTGCCCGGGGTACCGGCGCGGCTGGCCCGACTGCTGACGAACCTGCTGGACAACGCTGCCAAGTTCAGCCCGCCGAACGCCCCGGTGGAGGTCGACCTGACCGCCCACGGGAGCGGCCTGGCACTGACGGTCCGTGACCACGGCCCGGGAATCGCGGCAGAGGACCTGCCGTACGTCTTCGACCGGTTCTACCGGGCCGAGACCGCACGGGCTCTGCCCGGCTCGGGGCTGGGTCTGGCCATGGCCCGGCAGATCGCCCGCGCGCACGGTGCGGAACTGACGGCGGGCGCGGCAGCGGGCGGCGGCGCGGTGTTCACCCTGAGCTTCGGCCCGCAGAGCCCGCCGGCCGCGCGCTGAGACCATCGTCGTGCCCTGGCTGACCCGTGCCTGCCCTGCCCGGGCGTCCACCGGCCCAGCTCCTGAGCAGCCCGGCCTGGGCGTTAGCCTCAGCGGATGAGTTCTCAGCCGCCGCCTAAGGTCATCACGCGCCACCGCGACGGGCGGATCCTCGCCTACGTCGCGGGTACCGGCGTCTACGGCAGGCTGGAGCCGGCAGCGGTGTTCCAGCCGAGGGACGGTGACGAGGTCGTCGCGTCGGTGGTCCGGCAGGATCTGGAGCGGGTCGTGTACACGACGCTGAACAGTGTCGTCTGCCTCACGCGTGCCGGCGCCCTTGTGTGGGCCCGGGACTTCGAGCCGCACTCTGACGTACGCAACGGCCACCGGCCTGGCTGTGCGATGTCTCTGGACGGCCGGACCGTGTGGGTCTACCGGCCGGACGTGATGGCGGGACGTGGGGGCGGGGACCAGTGGGTGGTGCACGACGCCGATAGTGGTGTGGTTGTCGCCCGCCGGGAGCTGGAGACCGTCGGGCACGGTGCCTTCCACTACGTGCATCCCGTGGACGGCAGCATCTATATCGACATCGGTGAGGGCCAGGACGGCTCCGTCGTGCTCCGGGGTACGGGTGGGGCTGACATCGAGCCGGAGTTCGTGACGTACCCGTGGTCCGACCGCTGCCTGATCGACCTGGCTCCGTCAGGGCGGCAGTTCATGACCGTGGACCACGGGCAGGCGGACGTCGCCTTCCACGATCACCCCGACGGGGGCGTGCTCTTCACCCTCCCCGTAGAAGCCTTCGGGTACGACCCGGAGGATTGCTTTGTGGAGTGGGGCGGCGGCTACCTGACTGAGGACAGGGCCATCGTCACCTTGGGCGGTGAGAGCCAGGACGGGGAAGAGTGGTTCCGTCACCACTTGGTCGACGTACGAACAGGCACCCTCAGCGGCGAGTTCACCGTCGAGGTGAGCAACCCGTACGAGCTGGTGCCCCTGGGTGACGGTTCCTGGCTCACCGGCGGAGCCGACGGCGAGCCCGTCCGTTGGTCCCGCGCTTCGCAGCCGTTCGCACCGCCGCACCCGGCCGAACCCTCCTGAACGGAGTTGTCGATCCTGGCAGGATCGGGTCCATGAGTGACTCGCTTTTCGACGCTGTCCTGTGCGACTTCGACGGCGTCCTGCGTCTTTGGGACCCGGATGGAATGACCGCGCTCGATCGTGAGCTTGGGGCCGCCGGCGGACGATCCTCTCCACGTGCTCCCGCCCACAACCGGCACGAGTACCCGGGGAGCCGGTCACGCCTGACCTTTGCCCTGCGAATTCAAGTTGGCGTCTGGACGAGCCGACGACCGGGTTCGATCCGGCGGCCCGGCGGCAGTTCTGGGAGCTGATCCGGATGCTCGCCGCCGAAGGCACCACGATCCTACTCACCACGCATTACCTGGAGGAGGCCGAAGCACTCGCGCAGCGGCTCGCCGTGATCGCGTCGGGTCGGGTCGTAGCCGAAGGCACGCCAACGCGGCTGCGCGACAACTACGGCACGCGTACCACCGTGGAGTGGACCGAGGCCAACCCCACAGGCGAGATCGACTGGAACATCGGCGGACGGAGCGCGGGAACACCTGCCCGCAGTCCACGCTCATGGCCCTGAGCCGGCAGGCCGACAGCACCGGAGAAGGGGGCAAGGTTCCCCGCGCGGTCCCCGGCGTCTCGCCCGATGCTCGGGCTTCTGGGCTGCCCATCTGCGAGAACAGCCTGCGGTGGTCAGGTGGCGTCGTCCTGAGCGAATCGCTGGAGCACTGTCCGGAGCGTCGTGGGATCGTGCAGTCCGCCGTCTCGTTGCGGGCGGGGGACAGGGGGCGGCAGAGCAGTCAGGGTGCGGTGGGTCTGTTCGGCGACCCGGAAGGAAGCGATATCTCGGCCGTCGTCCAGCATGTGCACGGCCCTCAGCCAGTTGCGGAGGAGGTCCGGATCGTGCCGGGCCGCGCGTTCGATCTGGGCCGAGCTCGCCGGATGTGCGGGCGGGAGTTCGAGTTGATGCGCGTTGGCGGGCGCGTGGTCCTCGTGCGGCCCGTTGTGCACAGAGGCCTGGAGCCGGCGGCTGAGGTGGGTGTCGCTCGCGACGGCCTCGCGGTAGTAGACGGCCAGTACGCGTTCCTGCCACTCGGCGTAGGCCAGGGTGAGGTCATCGCCGTGGTGTCCGTCGACGACCAGGTCGTGGAGGTGCCCGACGGCGGCAAGGCCCATCGCGATCCCGCGGCCGCGCGTGGGATTGGTCGTCGCGAGCGCGTCGCCCGCCTGGTGCAGGCCTCGCACCAGCGGCCGACCGTCGACGGTCATGCTCCGCATCCGGTTGTCGTGGGCTCCCGTGGCGAAGACAGGTGTCGTCGCCTCCAGGAGACTCATCCAGTGGGCGAAGTCGTCATTGGCCGCGAGCACTGCGTCGAACGCGGAGGAGTGGCGAAGCGACTTCATCAGCGGGTCGCCGCGGGGAACGCACAGGGCCACCATCGCGGTGTCGCTGTCGCCCAGGAACATCAACTGCAGATGCGTCGGAAATCCGTGAATGTCTCCGAAGCCCGTGTTCAGGGCTGGACGTTGACCGGGGCGGAGGCGGTAGTGCCGTCCGTAGTAGCTGACGTCGCACCGGTCCAGGGTCTCGGGTTGCGCGTACCCGGCCTCGGTCAGCCAGCGCGGCACGGGCGAGCGGCGGCCGGTCGTGTCGAGCACCAGATCCGCGGGCACGGTACTGCCGTCGGCGAGGCGGACTCCGTGCACCCGCGGCGGAGCCCCGGCGTCGACCTCGAGGCCGGTCGCCCGGACGGGTCTGGTGACGATGGAGGCCTCATGGCCCACGGCGCGCGCCAGCACCCGGTCGAGCGTGACGCGGCGGGTGCGCACGGTCGCGAGCCGGTCGTCGTGCGGGCGCCCGCCGTCGCAGAGAGCTGGGGGGATCATCGCAGCCAAGGGCACCAAGGGTGCCCCCGCCCGGGCCAGTTCGGCGACGATGTCGGGGAGCCGGTCTGCCAGCTCGACGTACGCACGTGACATCAGGCCGTGCGGCTGGGCGGCGTGCTGGGCCCCTGCCCGCTGCATCTGAGCTGCGGGCCCGCTCATCAGCCCCAGGTCGGGGTCGATGAGAGTGACCTGCCGGCCGGAGCGGGCGAACTGCAGAGCCGCCGCACAGCCGACAACTGATCCACCGATGATGGCGACAGAAGTCATTCCCGCACCCTAGGGCCTCGCCACCCGGAGGGAGCGGGTGGCGCGGCGCCGGGTCGCCACGGCACCAGACCGTCTCTCGGCGTCCCGGCCTGTCGTGCGCGGAACTCGGCGTGAGTGCGAAACCCGATGCCGGACCGCCAGCGTGGCAGCTCAGTAAGCCCTGACGAACTCCAGCAGGTCGGCGTTGAGTTGCTCCTTGCGCGTGATGTACAGGCCGGCGCCGGCGGTGGGGTACGCCTTGAACACTGCACCTGGGATCAGCTCGGCCGTGCGGCGGCCGGTCAGGGCAACGGGCGCGGAGGAGTCCACCGTGCCGTGGACGGCCTGGGCGGGCACCGAGACTTTGCGCAGAGTCGGGCGGTGGTCCTCGTGGACGATCGACTCGACCAGGGCGGCGCCCGCCCTCGGAGCGGTGACGGGAGATCTCCACGCCGCCTGCCGAGTGGCCCACCAGGACGGCGTCCTGCAGGCCGAGGTGGTCCAGGAGCGCGGCAAGGCCATCGGTACCCGTGTCCAGGTTGTACCCGCCGGAAGGTCGCACCTGCCGGAGGGCCGTCGGGGCGGCCACAGA
>NZ_WWIA01000933.1 GCF_009870065.1 Streptomyces sp. SID5785
AACACCGACCGGCCCGCGCCCACCTCCTGACCCGCCGTGCAGGTCGCCCACGGTCCGGTGTGAGGAAAGACTGGGAAAAAAGGGTCGCGCCGAGGGCGGTCGACGTGGCTGAATGAAGCCCCGTCGACCTCCACGAGACGCACGGGTTTCGGCCCCATCGAGCGGACCCCCGCTCATTTGGTTAGGCTGTAGTCGGACGGTTACCGCACGTGGGACTCACCCGTACCCATGGTTCCGTCCGGGGAGAGGCCGGTCACCACGGCCGATCCCACCCAGCGACACACCGGCGCCACCGCGCCCGAACTGGCCTTCCACTCAAGCCCGATCGGGTGTCCGGCGCCCCGCGTGACGCTGGGCCGGTCACACCGGAGAGGGTTACCCCGACACACGAGGAGTGCGCGGTGACACCAGAGAAGACGACACGCGAACAGCGCCCGAAGGATCGAGCGGACCGGGCCGGCCGACGGCCGGAACGCCTCGGCAGTCTCGACGTGTGGGCGCGATCGGCCCCGATCCGGCTGGCCGGGTACGAGGAGGATCTCGCCGAACCGCACATCCTGCCGAGCGTCGACTGATCCCGGCGCACGCACCGACCGCCCCTTCGCCGCCCGCGCCTCTTCGTCGAGAGGCGCGGGCCGACGTCTGCGACGGCCCGTCGGCACGCGGTGCCGCGAACTACGGCACCCGATGCCCGGGCGGGGTGACCCGACCGGACATCCGACGAGTCCTCGAAGGGGGCTTGCGGATGTCCAAGCATTCACCGGGAATGTCCATGGACTGAGCTCCGGCGGTACGGCAATCCTCGGATCTCATGTTGACCGACATGGTGACCGAGTCGCGTATCCCGCCCGCACGGCGACGCAGACCGTATCTCGCCGCGCTGGCCGGTGCGGCCCTCGTCCTCCTCGCCGGGACGGTTCCCGTCTCTGCCGCCGACACGCCGGACCCGGCGCGGACGGCCCCGCGGACCCTGCCCGCGCTCACCGACTGGACCCCGGCCGCCGGCACCTACCTGTACGGCGACCACGCCCGGCTCGTCGCCGACGACGCCGCGTCCCGTCGCGTGGCCCGCACCCTCGCGGGCGACCTGCGGGCCGCGGGACACGGCACGGTGCCCGTCACGGGCGGTCCGGCCCGCACCGGCGACATCGTCGTCGACGTCGCCCCCGGCCGCAGGCAGCTCGGGTCCGAGGGCTACGAGCTGCGCGCCGGACGCCGTCTCGAGATCACCGGAGCCGCCGAGGCCGGCGCCTTCTACGGCACCCGCACCCTCCTCCAGCTCCTCGCCCAGGGCGACGCGATCCCGGCCGGCCGCACCGTCGACGTGCCGCACTACAAGGAGCGCGGCGTCGGCGTCTGCGCCTGTTACGTGCACCTCTCCACCGACTGGCTGGAGAACCTCGTCCGTGACATGTCCTACCGCCGCCTGAACCAGCTGCTGCTCGAGGTCAAGGTCAGGAGCGACCGCCACCCCGAGGCCAACACCTGGGGCTACTACACCAGGAGCGAGATCCGCAGGCTCGTCGCGCTCGGCGAGAAGTACCACGTCACGATCGTCCCCGAGATCAACTCGCCCGGTCACATGGACCCGTGGATCGAGAACCGCCCCGACCTCCAGCTCGTCGACACCGACGGCGCGGCCCAGCCCGCACGCCTCGACGTGACGGACCCCGCCGCGTTCACGTACTACAAGAGCCTGATCGACGAGTACGCCGAGGTCTTCCCGTCCACCTGGTGGCACATGGGCGCCGACGAGTACATGCTCGGCTCCGACTTCGCGAAGTACCCGCAGGTCCTGGAGTACGCCCGGGCCCGGTACGGCGCGCAGGCCACGCCGCAGGACGCGTTCATCGACTTCGTCAACCGCGTCGAGGCCTACGCGCGCAGCAAGGGGAAGCGGCTGCGCATCTGGAACGACGGCCTCACCGGCGCCAACACCGTGCCCGTCACGCCCGGCACCACGGTCGAGCACTGGCTGGACGTCGACGTGAAGCCCAGCACCCTCATCGACGAGGGCCACCCGGTGATGAACGCCGCCTACTCCCTCTACCTGGTGCGCGGCGGCTTCCACACCGACACCCGCACGCTCTACGACGAGCAGTGGGACCCGCGCAGCTTCGAGGGCGAGAAGCTCGCCTCCGACCGCGGGATCACCGGCGCCAAGATCAGCCTGTGGCCGGACAACGGCCGCGGCGAGACCGAGAACGAGGTCGCGCGGGCCACCGCCCCCGCCCTCGACCACATCGCCCAGGTCACCTGGGGCGCCGCGCACCCCGACGCCACGTACGACGCGTTCACCGCGCGCGCCGCCGCGACCGGCAGCGCACCCGGGGTACGGGACCTGACCCGGGTCCCGGTCGCCGACGGCACGTACACCCTCGCCGACCGCACGGGCCGCACCGGCGAGCGGACCGTCGAGATCACCCGCACCGCCGACGGCTACGCGACGGTCGCCGACACCGCGAGCGGCGCCTGTCTGGAGACCCGCAGCGGCAAGCTCACCCTCAACGTGCCGCTGCAGCCCGGCTCCGCCGCCACCTGGGAGACGTGCGACCCGAAGAACACGCTCCAGCGCTGGCAGCCGGCCGCCGCCAGGGGCGGGTACACCCTCACCAACGCCATCACCCGCATGACGCTCGACGCCACCGCCGACGGCGCTCTCGTGCAGTACCCGCCGGACCAGCGAACCCCCACGACCTGGACCCTCACCCGGAGCTGGCCCGTGGCCGGGGTCCGGCGCTAGCCGAACACGCGCCGGCCCCCGACGTACGTCTGCGTCACCCGCGTCGCCCCGATCTCCTCGGCCGGGCCCGCGAACGGGTCCCGGTCGAGGACCGCCAGATCGGCGAGGTACCCGGGCGCGATCGTGCCCGTGACGTCGTCGAGCCCGTTCACGTACGCGCTGCCCGCCGTGTACGCGGTCAGCGCGTCGAGCAGCGAGATCCGCTGCTCCGGCAGGAACACCGGGGTGCCCGCTGGCGCGTCCGGCGCCACCCTGTTCACCGCCACGTGGATGCCCTGGAGCGGGTCGGGGCTGCTCACCGGCCAGTCGCTGCCGGCCGCGAGGGTCGCCCCGGACCGCAGCAGCGCCCCGAACGGGTACTGGTGGCCCGTCCGTTCCGGACCCAGGAACGGGATGGTCAGCTCGTCCATCTGCGGTTCGTGCGCGGCCCACAGCGCCTGGATGTTCGCCGTCGCACCCAGCTCACGGAACCGGCCGATGTCGTCCGGGTGCACGACCTGCAGATGCGCCAGGTGCGGACGGGTGTCCGTGCGGCCGTTGGCCCGCCGCGCGGACTCCACCGCGTCCAGTGCCTCGCGCACGGCCCGGTCCCCGAGTGCGTGGAAGTGCACCTGGAAGCCGTGCGCGTCCAGCGCCGTCACGTACTCCCTGAGCTCCTGCGGCGGCACGAAGCTGATGCCGCTGTTGTCGCTGCGGCAGCCACAGCCGTCCAGGTACGGGGCGAGCAGCGCCGCCGTGCCGTTCTCCGCGACACCGTCCTGCATGATCTTCACGCTCGTGGAGCGCAGCCGTCCCCGGGTGCCCGCCGCGCGGCGCGCGACCAGCTCCTCGATCTGCTCGGTGCCGCGGGCCCGGTCCCACCACAGCGCGCCCACCACCCGGGCCGTCAGCCGCCCGTCGTCCGCGCAGGCCAGATAGGCGTCGGTGGGATCGGTGAGATTGGCGTGCTCACCGAGCAGGGCGTCCTGCCAGGCCGTGACGCCGAGCGAGTGGAGCAGCTCCTGTGCGCGCAGCAGGCCCGCGACGCGCTCCTCGCGGGTGACGGGCGGCAGCAGCCGGCCCACCAGGTTCGCCGCGCCCTCCTGGAGCATGCCGGTGGGCTCGCCGTCCGCGTCCCGCTCGATCCGGCCGTCGGACGGATCGGGGGTGCGCCGGTCGATCCCCGCGAGGCGCAGGGCTGCCGAGTTGACCCAGGCGCCGTGGTGATCGCGGTTGACCAGGTACGCCGGCCGGTCCGGCACCAGGGTGTCCAGCTCGGCCGCGGTGGGCAGCCCGCCGGGGAACGCCTCCATGGACCAGCCGCCGCCGGTGATCCAGCCGAGCCCGGGACGCGCCCGCGCGTAGTCCCCGATCAGCTCCCGGTACCGGGTGAGCGTCCCGGCGCCGCTCAGGTCGCACTGTCCGAGCTCGATCCCGCCGCCGACCGGATGGACGTGCGCGTCCTGGAACCCCGGGATCAGCAGCTTGCCCGCGAGGTCGACGACTTCGGTGCGCGGGCCGGTCAGCTCCCGTACCGCGTCGTGTCCGACGGCGACGATCCGCTCGCCGCGCACGGCCACCGAGCTCGCGCGGGTCCGCGCGGGCGAACCGGTGTGGACGGGACCGCCGGTGAACACGAGATCGGCGGGTGCGGTGCCAGTCATGCAGCAACTCCTTGTGAGAACAGTGTCGTTCGATGCCGGTCCGGCGTGGCGTCAGACCTTTTCGGGGGCCGCCGGCTCCACCGCGTCCGCGTCGGTCCCGCGGCCCGTGACGAAGTACGGGGAGCGCCGCCCGTACTTGGCGACGGCCGCCATCACGAGCCCGGAGAGGACGATCGCCGCGGGCACGGACAGCATGAACCAGCCGTTGTCCGGGCTGAGCGCGAACCGGTCGCTCATCGTCGCGTAGTCCCGGCCCAGATAGACGCCGATGGCCAGCAGGGCGACGCCGCTCAGGCCGGGCGCCACCACCGCCCGCAGTGCCTCGGCGCGGTCCGTGCGCAGCAGGCCGCGGAACCGGACGGCGCAGGCCAGTGCGGTGAGGCCGTAGTAGAGGGCGACGACCAGGCCGATGGAGTTCACGGCCGCGAGAATCATCTCGTTGAGCCGGGGGATGGCGAGGGCGAGCAGGGCGATCGCCGCGGAGACCGACGTGACCAGGACCGTGCCGAGCGCGGGGGAGCCGTACCGGGGGCTGATCCTGGTCCACACGGCGCCCATCGTGCGGTCGCGGCCCATCGCCAGCAGGCCGCGCGCGGTCGGGATCACGCTGGACTGCAGCGAGGCCACCGCCGAGAACAGCAGGGCGAGCAGCGGCAGACTGGCCAGCGGCTCGTCGGCGAGCTGCGCGCCCAGGTACGTGAGCGCCTGCGGTCCCTGCTCGACCAGCTCGTGCAGGGACATCTCGCGCTGGAGCGCCACGGACCCGTACAGGAACAGGGCCAGCATCGTGAACAGGGCGATGAAGCCGCCGCGCCCCGCGTCCCGGACGTCCTTGGTCTCCTCGGTGACGCTGAACGCGGCGTCCCAGCCCCAGAAGAAGAACACCGCGAGGACGAGGCCCTGGGCGAAGCCGGTGCCGCTGTGGATCGCGAACGGGTTCAGCCACGACCACTGGAAGGCGTGCGCGCCGGTGACCAGGGACCAGCCGCAGAACCCGAGCAGCACGGCGTACTCGAAGACCAGGAGCCAGGTCTGCAGCCGCGTCGCCTTGCGCACGCCGGTGACCGCGGTGACCGTGACGAGCGCCAGGACGACCAGACCGGCGACCGTGGACAGCGCGGTCGAGTTCGGGTCGAGCTCCAGGCCCAGCAGCGTGTGCAGGCCCGCCTTGCCGGCGAACTGCAGGAACACCGAGCCGGTCACCGCGGTCGTGTACGCCATGAAGACCAGGGTGCCGATGAAGGTCACCCAGCCGGTGAGGAAGCCGAGCCACGGGCCGAGCGAGCGGCCGACCCAGACGTAGCCGCTGCCCATGTTCTGCTCGTGCCGGTTCAGCCGGGCGTACGCCGTCGCGATCCCCAGGATCGGGACGAACGCGACGAGCAGGATCGCCGGCGCCTGGAGGCCCACGGTCATCGCGAGGGAGCCCATGCCGATGCCGATGCTGGTCGTGGCGGCGGTGCTGGAGGCCGCGACGGCGATGCCGTCCACGACGCCGAGAGATCGGCGCAGACCCGGTGGTTCGCTTCTCATGGACGCACTCCTGAAGAGGTCAGGGGGTGTGAGGGGTGGGGAGAGGCTGCGATCAAACAGGCCTTGTCATTCTTGCGTCAATGGTGTTGACATAAGGGTCCGCGCACAGGACGAGGAGGCGGACGCGATGGCTGACGGCCGGGTTCCGCAGGAACGCAGACGGCGCAGGCCCACCCGGTCGGGGGTGCTGCTGTCCGAGGACGTGATCGTGGACTGCGCCCTGCGGCTCGTGGGTCAGCACGGCCCCGACGCGCTCAGCGTGCGGCGGCTCGGGGCGGCGCTCGGCTGCGACCCGAGCGCGCTGTACCGGTACTTCCACGACACGGACGACCTGCTGCTCGCCGTCGCCGACCGGATCATCGGCGAGGCCATGGAGGGGTTCGAGCCGGAGCTGATGGACTGGCAGGACGGGCTGCGCGAGATGGGGATGCGGATCCACCGCGGGTACCGGGCGCATCCGCGGGTCGCGGCGCTCGCCGCGTTCCGGGTCACGCGGCGGGTCCACGAGTTCCGGGCCGTCGACACGGGGATCGGGCTGATGCTGCGGGGCGGGTTCGCGCCCGCGGAGGCCGTGCGGTGGTACTCCGTGTTCGTCGACACCGTGCTGGGGCACGCGGCGCTGGACGCGGCGTATCTGGCGATGCCGGACGCGCGGCGGGCGGCGGACGACCGGGCGTGGGGCGACGTGTACGCCGGGCTGCCGCCGGAGGGGTATCCGCGGCTCGCCGCTGTGCGGGAGCACCTGCCGTCGATGGGCGGGAGTTCGTTCGCGGGGGCGCTGGAGCTGCTGGTCGGGGCGTTGGGCGCGGCCGCGCCGTCGGGGGGTGCGGTCTGATCGCGGCTTTCCCCCGGTGGGGGCTGGTCGCGCAGTTCCCCGCG
>NZ_WWIA01000100.1 GCF_009870065.1 Streptomyces sp. SID5785
CCGGGTCGAAGTGCGGCAGCTCGCCCGCGAACACCTCGATGCCGCGCAGCAGTTCCCGAAGATCGCCGTCCATGGACCCCTCCCTGGTGTGCCGATGACGCACGGCGCCGATGACCGGCGCCGATGACTGGCACCGCTGACCGGCACCTGTCGCTGGCGCTAATGGTTGGTGGCGAACGTATCATTAGCCGGCGGACTATGATCGGGCCATGCCCGCCCACGGACCCGCCCCCGCCGGCACCTCGCTCGCCCTCGACCTCGCCCTCACCGTCCGTCACGACGGACGTGGAGGCGTCGCCGACGAGCTCGCCGCCCCCGAGGGCCTGACCGCGTGGGTCCGCGGCCGCCCCGACGCCTTCCCGTACGCCGACGGCTTCCGCGCCGGTCCGCGGGACCTGGACCGGGTCCGCGACGTACGCGCCGCGGTCCGTGCCCTCTTCGCCCGAGCCGTGCGCCCCGGGGAGCCGAGCCCGGCCGACGCGCACCGGCTGCTCCCGGTGCCCGAGGCACTGGACCGGCTCAACGCGGCC
>NZ_WWIA01000934.1 GCF_009870065.1 Streptomyces sp. SID5785
TCCCAGCGACGCGGCCCCGGCCCCGCGCCGTGGACCGTCTCGGCCTCCGGCAGCCGCGCCGCCGCCAGTCGTGCGCGCAGGTCGTCGAGGTCGGCGTCGGTCGCCCGGGCAGTGAAGGCGTGCACGTCGCTGGGCATGGGTCCTCCTCGTCGTCGTGGTACCGCCACCGGACCCGGGGACGGAGGCTAAGAACCGGCTAAGACGGTTCTAGCGCGATCCGGCGCCGGTGCGCAACCGGCTAAGGTGGTTCCATGACGACCCGGCCCCCCGCGTTCCGCCTCGGCAAGGTGCTCGCGACGAGCTTCACGGCGACGCTCACAGAGCGCTGCGGCGACGCCGTGGAGCGCATCCCCACGCCGCGGCGCCTCGCCGACTGGCTGGCCGTGAGTGGGCTCGCCGTGGACTCCTGCACCACGGCCCAACTCGAACTCGCCCGGGAACTGAGGGAGTCGATCCACGCCGTCGCCACGGCGGCCGCCCTCGGCGCGGACCTCCCCGACGCCGCCGTCCGGGTCGTCAACGAGCGCAGCGCCCAGGGACGGGCCTCGGCCGTCCTGACCCCGGACGGCGACCGGCGCTGGCATCTCGGCCCAGGATCCGCCGTGGAGGACGCCCTCGGCGTGATCGCCGCCGACGCGATCAGCGTCGTGGCGGGCGAGCGGGACGGAAGGCTGGCCCTGTGCGCCTCGCCGACCTGCCGTGCCGCCTTCTTCGACACCAGTCAGAGCCGCACCCGCAGATGGTGCGAGATGAACACGTGCGGCAACCGGCAGAAGAAGGCCCGCTTCCAGGCCGGCCGGAACGGAAAGCAGAACGACGAGACGCCCGGAGCCACCGGCTGACGGCCCGCGGGCGGTGGGCGCCGCACAATGGAGCTGTGCCTCCTGTTCCGACCGCCCGCCATCTGCTCCGCGCGAAGGACCTCGCCGACGCGCGGTACGCGGAGCCGCTGACCGTCGCGGACCTCGCGGCGGCCGCCGCGCTGTCGCCGGCCCACTTCAGCCGCCGGTTCAAGGCCGCGTTCGGTGAGTCGCCGCACCAGTACCTGCTGACCCGGCGGCTCGAGCGGGCGGCCGCGCTGCTGGTGTCCACCGACTGGTCCGTGGCGGACATCGGGGTCGCCGTCGGCGCGCGGAGCATCGGCTCGTTCACCACCAGCTTCCGCAGGATGTACGGGACGAGCCCGCAGGCGTACCGCACGGCCCGTCCTCCGGCCGCCCGCCACGTGCGGATCCCGCTCTGCGTGGCCATGGCGTACGGGCGCCCGCGCAACCGCACGTTTCGAGAAGACACCGGGCGGGCGGCTCCCTAACGTCGGTGGCAGGTGACCGGCCGAGGAGGAACCATGACACGGATCAGCATCGCCAACGCACAGTTCTGGGTCCATGACCAGGACGAGGCGCTGGCCTTCTACACGCAGAAGGTCGGCTGGGAGGTGCGGGCCGACGTGACGATGGACGCCTGGAGCTTCCGCTGGCTGTGCATCGGACCGCCCGGCGGGGACGGGCCCGCGCTCGTGCTGATGCCGGTTCCCGGACCGCCGATGCTGGACGAGGCGAGCAGTGCGCAGCTGGCGGAGCTGGTGGCCAAGGGGGCGGGCGGCACCCTGTTCCTGGAGACCGACGACTGCAAGGCGGCGTACGACGAACTGGCCGCGCGCGGGGTCACGTTCAACGACCCGCCGACGGGCCGGCCGTACGGTATCGACACCTCGTTCCGCGACCCGTCGGGCAACAACATCCGCCTCACGCAGGTGCTCGACTTCGACCCCGACCGGGGCTGAGCGCTCCACGGCGGGCGCGCACGGGCGGCTACTTCAGCTCGATCTCGACGAAGGCCAGCGGCGCGTCACCGGCGTTCACGACCTCGTGCTCGGCGCCGCCCGGACGGCTGTAGGACGCGCCCGCGCGCAGCTGCGACGGGGTGACCGTGCCGTCGGGCAGGATCACGTCGGTGCAGCCGTCGGTGAGCGGCACGACGACGTAGTCGTACGCGTGCACATGGCGGCCGGTGGACTGGCCGGGGTCGAAGTCCCAGCGGGTGACGCGGACCCGCTCGTCGTCCTGCTGCACGTCGGCCCGGGCCGTGGTGGTCATGGTGCGCTCTCCTCGCCGTCGTCAGCGGTGTCCGCGGGCCGGACAGGCCCGCGCCGCTCTCCGGAAGGCTAGCCTCCGCGCGGGTCAGCGCCGGTCGCGGGCGGTGTGTCCCGGGGTGAGCTCTGGGGGAAACCCCCCACGCGTCCACACCTGCGGGCCGGATGGCTGCCGCCCCGCGCGGACGAGAGGCTGTCGGAAACCGGACGAACCGCCGCGGGTCCGCACCCGTGGCGTTCCCACGCCGACGAGGGGATCACCATGCTGACCCGCCGCACCGCCTTGTTCTCCGCCGCGGTCGCCACCGTCACCGCGGCCACGCCCGCGTACGCCGCACCGGGCGACGCCCGGCGGCCCCGGGCGCACACCACGCGCAGGCCGCAGGAGGGCCTCGTGCGTTTCACGCTGCCCGCGCCGACGGGTGGGCGGCCGGTGGGCAGCGTCTCGCTGCACCTGGTGGACCGGGCGCGCCGCGACCCGTGGCTGCCCGGCCGAGCCCGCCGGGAGCTCATGGTCGACGTGCGCTACCCGGCACGTACGGCGCAGGGGCTCCCGCGGGTCCCCTGGCTGGGCGCGGGAGCGGCGGCCGGTTTCGCCGCGCTGAACAACCTGACGGACGTGCCCGCGGACCGGGTGGACTGGTCCGCCGCGCTCACCCACGCCCACGCGCACGCCCCGGTCGACCGCACGGCCGGTGGTCCGCGGGGAACGCTGCCGGTCGTCCTGTACTCCCCCGGCGTGGTGGACCCGCGCGGCTACGGTTCGACGACCGCCGACGACCTGGCCTCCCGTGGATACGTCGTCGTGACGGTGGACCACACCTATGACGCCACCGCCGTCGAGTTCCCCGGCGGCCGGGTGGAGACGACCCGGCTGCCCGCGGAGTTCGAGGCGACGGGCGGCGACGAGGAACGGATCCGGGCCCTGCTGCGCAAGACGCTCGACGTGCGTGTCGCGGACCTCCGCTTCGTCCTCGACGCCCTGCCGTCGGCGCTCCCGCCGGAGCTGCGCCGGGCCGCCGATCTCTCCCGGGTGGGCGCCTACGGGCAGTCCGCGGGCGGCTTCGCGGCACTCCAGACGATGTCCGACGACGCGCGGGTGCGGGCGGCGGCCGACCTGGACGGCGTGCTCGCCTTCGTCCAGGAGGACGCGCAGCCGGGCCACTACGCGCGCGTCGCCGAGGACGGTCTGGACCGCCCCTTCCTGCTGTTCGGCAAGGACGGGAACACCCCGGGCACCGTGCCGTCCTGGGACGCGCTGATCCGCCACAGCAGCGCCCCGCACCGCGTCGAGGAACTCCGCGGGGCCCGGCACGGCAGCTTCACCGACGCCCAGGTCGTCGTCCCGCAGCTCGTCGCACCGCTCGCCCTGCCGGCCGAGGCGGTCGAGGCGAACATCGGCACCGTGGACCCGGCGCGGTCCGTCGCCGCACAGCGCTCCGCCCTGGCCCGCCTGTTCGGACGCGCCCTGCGCCACTGAGGGCACGCACGGCGTGGGCCGACGACTTCCTCGCCCTGCCGCGGTCATCATCACAACGGCATGTCCGATCGGGAAGGCAGTGCTCATGGACAGCGAACCGGACGTCACCCTGGGCCCGTACTCGTCCCCCGAAGCGCACGCGACGCCCTGGGCCGAGGCCCTGGCCCTGATCGGGGAGGCCGAGGTCTTCTGGCTGTCGACGGTGCGGCCCGACGGGCGCCCGCACGTGACGCCGCTGCTGGCGGTGTGGAGCCTGGGCGGACTGTGCTTCACCACGGGCGGCGAGGAACGCAAGGCCCGGAACCTGGCCCACGAGCCCCATTGCGCCCTGACGACCGGGACGCACGCCCTCAGCGGTACGGACGTCGTCGTCGAGGGGGTGGCGACGCCGGTGGACGACCGCTCCGCGCGCGAACGGGCCGTCGCCGACCTCGAGCAGAAGTACGGCGCGCACCTGACCCGGCCCGAGGGGACCTGGTACGGACTGGGTGAGGCCGTCGTCGCCGGTGACGTCCGGTTGTACCGGCTCGCCCCGACGGTCGGCTTCGCGTTCGGCAAGCTGCCGGTTTCGAGCCAGACGCGCTACACGTGGCCGCGCTCATGACGACGATGCCCTCCTTGCAGCGGCGCCTGCGGAGCGCCGTCGACGAGCTCGTCGGCACGGGCGCCGAGACGGGCCTCCAGGTCGCCGTGCACCACCGCGGCGTCCTGGTGGCCGACGCCGTGGCGGGCGTCGCCGACAGCCGGTCGGGGCGCCCGGTGACCGCGCGGACCCCGTTCTTCGGCTTCTCCGCGGGCAAGATGACGACCTCGCTGATCGCGCACCTCCTCGTCAGGGACGGCGAGATCGGGTACGAGACACCCCTGGTCGACGTGTGGCCGGAGTTCGGCCGCCACGGCAAGGCGGCCACGACGCTCCGGCACGTGCTGACCCACACGGCGGGCCTCCCGGCGATGCCCCGGACCATCGGCCCCGCCGCGCTGACCGACCCGGTCCGGGTCTGCGCGGCGCTGGCCGACGCCGTGCCACGGTGGGCGCCCGGGACGGAGACCGGGTACCACGCGTACACGTACGGCTTCCTGGTCGGCGAGATCGCGCGCCGGGTCACGGGCAAGCCGATGCACCGGCTCCTGCACGAGCGGATCTGCGAACCCCTCGGTCTCGTCGGCGAGTTGTACTTCGGCATGCCCCGGTCCGCGCTGCCCCGGCCGGCCCGGCTCGAGGACGACGCCCCGCCCGCGCCGGTCGCGCCCGACGACGACGCGGTCCTCGCCCCGTGGGAGCGGCAGCCGGTCGCGGCCCTGGGCAACAGCCCCGGCATCCAGCAGGCCGACATCCCGTCGGTCGGCATCTTCACCGCGCGGGCGATGGCGGCCATGAACGCGGCCGTGCTCGACGGCCGGCTCATCGGCACGGCGCAGCTCGAGCGGCTCACCGCTGTGGCGTTCGACGGCACCGACCG
>NZ_WWIA01000935.1 GCF_009870065.1 Streptomyces sp. SID5785
CGTGCAGATCGCGGTCGGCGTCACCGTGAACGGGCTGCTCGTCCTCGCCGCCGGATCGGTCGCCGGACTCCTCGCGCGCCGCCCGTCCTGGGCCCGGTGGCAGCGCCTGGTCACCGGCGCGCTGCTCGCCGCCGTCACGGTCGTCCTGGCCCGCGACGTCCCGGCCCGCGCCCGCGCCTGACCCCCGCGCCCGGCGCGGCACGCCCCGCCTGTCCGCGGGGTCCGCGGCGGCCCGCCCGCCTGGACAGGCCCTGGACAGGGCCTAGGCTCGTCCCATGACGGACGAAGCCCCGGCGCCGGACGGCGCACTGCGTGAGCGATGGGCCCGCACCCTGCGGGCCGCCACCGGCCGCCCGGACCTCGACCCGGACCCGTACGCCGACAACCTGCTGGCCCGCTGGGCCGAACCGCAGCGCCGCTACCACACGACCGCACACCTGACCGCGGTGCTCGACCACCTCGACACGCTGGACGGCCACGCCGAGGACCCCGAACTCGTGCGGCTCGCCGCCTGGTTCCACGACGCGGTGTACCGCCCGGACCGCTCGGAGAACGAGGAGCGCTCCGCGACCCTGGCCGAGCGGGCGCTCGCCGAGGCCGGCCTGAGCGCGTCCGGGACCGGCGAGGTGGCGCGGCTCGTGCGGCTCACCGTCACGCACGACCCCGCCGACGACGACACGAACGGCGAGGCCCTGTGCGACGCCGACCTCGCGATCCTGGCCGCCCCGCCGGAGGCCTACGCCGCCTACACCCGGGCCGTGCGCGAGGAGTACGGCTTCGTGCCCGACGAGGCGTTCCGCTCGGGCCGGGCCGCGGTCCTGCGCCAACTCCTGGACCTGCCGCGCCTGTTCCGCACCCCGCACGGCCGGGCCCACTGGGAGACGCCGGCCCGGGAGAACCTCGCGGCGGAGCTGGCCCTGCTCACCCCGTGAGCGCTCCCCGCGCAAACCGGTTGCCGGGCGCCGTGGCCTTGGCCATGCTCGCCGCATGACCCTGCACACCATCACCACGGCCCGGCTCACCCTGCACGAGATCTCCCGCGAGGCCGCGGCCGACCTGAACTCCGGTGGCGGGGACGGCGGTTTCCCCTGGCTCGGCGGCGGCCCGGCCGACGGCACCCGGATCGGCTCGGGCATCACCGTGAAGGCGTGGGACGAGGACGCGTACCGGTCGGGCTGGGGCACGTACGTGCTGGTGCGCGGCGCGGACGGGCACGCGCTGGGCGGCATCGGCTTCCACAGCCCGCCCGACGCCGAGGGCGCCGTCGAGATCGGTTACGACCTGGTCCCCGAGGCGCGCGGCGCGGGCTACGCGACGGAGGCCGTGTGCGCGCTCACCGCCTGGGCCCTGGGCCAGGACGGGGTCGGCACGGTCCTCGCCCACACCGACCCGGACAACGCGGCGTCCCAACGGGTCCTGGCGCGCGCCGGGTTCCGGCGCGCCGCGGGCGACCCGGGCCAGGACGAGTACCGGTTCGTGCACCACGGCTGAGCCGTCCCGCCTCACCCCGGGGGCCTTACGCGGGGCGGCCCTTGGGGCGGCGCAGGCCCGCGGCCGTCAGCCGGCGCACCAGTTCCTTCGAGCCGACCCGTACCGCGCCCGCGCGCACCGCGTCCTCGTACCGGTGCGACGGGAGGTCGTAGTGGTCGCGCTCGAAGGCGCGCGGCGGCACCCCGAGCCCCTCGGCGAACCGGTGCAGCTCGTCGAAGGAGACGTCACTGACGAGATGCGACCACAGCCGGCCGTGGCCCGGCCAGGTCGGCGGGTCGATGTACAGCGTCATGCGCCGGCCACCGTGCCGAGCGCCCCGACCGGAGCCACCACGACGCCCGCCTCCGCGCACACCCAGTGCGGGTCCTCGCCCAGCTCCGGCTCGATGTCGAGCGCGTGCGGGCCCTCGTGCCCCGAGCCGGGGCCGCACACCGGGCACAGCGGCCAGCGGCCGTGCCGCTCGAGCAGACCGTCCTTCACGTCCTGCGCGACGAGCCCCGTGACGTACACCACACCGTCCGGCCACTGCTCGACCCACCAGCGGCGCTCGCTGATCGATTCCTCGACGAGCGAGACGACGTCCGCGTCGGCGACCCCGACGGCCTTCAGGTCGGCGAGCACGAGCGCGCGGGCCGCGTGCAGGGCCTGCTCCAGAGGGCTGATGGTGTCCATGCCCTCAATTGTGCGCCCGGGCCGAAGGGCCCTTGACCCGGAAGCCTTCCGAAAATATCTTTCAAAACGTGAGCAATGACGTGAAGGAAAGTTTCGCCAACGACGCGCCGCCGGCGCCCGCGGCCCTCGCGGCCAAGGTGCGCACCCTCGCACCGTCGATGACGCGTTCCATGCAGCGGGTCGCCGAGGCCGTCGCCGGGGACCCGGCCGGCTGTGCCGCCCTCACCGTCACCGGCCTCGCCGAGCTCACCGGCACGAGCGAGGCGACGGTGGTCCGCACCGCCCGCATCCTCGGCTACCCCGGCTACCGCGACCTGCGGCTCGCGCTGGCCGGCCTCGCCGCCCAGCAGCAGTCCGGCCGCGCCCCGGCCGTCACCGCCGACATCGCCGTCGACGACCCGATCGCCGACGTCGTCGCCAAGCTCGCCTACGACGAGCAGCAGACCCTCGCCGACACCGCCGCCGGACTCGACACCGGGCAGCTCGGCGCCGCCGTGCACGCCCTCGCCGGCGCCCGCCGCGTCGACGTCTACGGCGTCGGCGCCTCCGGGCTCGTCGCCCAGGACCTCGCCCAGAAGCTGCTGCGCATCGGCCACGTCGCCCACGCGCACAACGACCCGCACCTCGCGATCACCAACGCGGTCACGCTCCGCTCCGGCGACGTCGCCGTCTCCATCACCCACTCCGGCGCCACCGGCGACGTGATCGAACCGCTGCGCGTCGCCTTCGAGCACGGCGCGACCACCATCGCGATCACCGGGCGGCCCGACGGCCCCGTCTCGCAGTACGCCGACCACATCCTCACCACCTCCATAGCCCGCGAGAGCGAGCTGCGGCCCGCCGCGATGTCCTCGCGGACCAGCCAACTCCTCGTCGTGGACTGCCTCTTCGTGGGCGTCGCCCAGCGCACCTACGAGACCGCGGCCCCCGCCCTCTCGGCCTCCTACGAGGCCCTGGCCCACCGCCACGCGTCCGCTCCGCGGGGCGGCCGGTCATGAGGGCCCGGATCCACCTCTCTCGTCCGTCTCGTCGCTTCCCCACGGCCGGTGGGGGCGGGTCGCGCAGTTCTCCGCGCCCCTGAAGGCACGAGCCGCAGACGAGAATCCGCCCTCACAGAAAGCCCCGCCACCCGATGACCACCCCGTACCAGGACCTCCGCGCCCAGCTGGACACCCTCACCACCGAGGCCTTCCGCCAGGAGTTCGCCGAGATCGACCAGCTCCCCACCCAGCAGATCGCCGAGCTGATGAACGCCGAGGACGCCTCCGTCCCCGCCGCGGTCGCCGCCGAACTGCCCCGGATCGCCGCCGCGATCGACGGCACCGCGGCCCGTATGGCCAAGGGCGGCCGGCTGATCTACGCGGGCGCCGGCACCGCGGGCCGCATGGGCGTCCTGGACGCCTCCGAGTGCCCGCCCACCTTCAACACCTGGGACGGCCAGGTCATCGGCCTGATCGCGGGCGGCCCCGCCGCCATGGTCACGGCCGTCGAGGGCGCCGAGGACTCCAAGGAGCTGGCCGCCGCCGACCTGGACGGGCTCGGCCTGACGGAGAACGACGTGGTCGTCGGCATCTCCGCCTCCGGCCGCACCCCGTACGCGATCGGCGCCGTCGAGCACGCCCGCGCCCGCTACGGCGCGCTGACCGTCGGCCTGTCCTGCAACGCGGGCAGCGCGCTGGCCGCCGCCGCGGACCACGGCATCGAGGTCGTCGTCGGCCCCGAGCTGCTCACCGGCTCGACCCGGCTGAAGGCGGGCACCGCCCAGAAGCTCGTGCTCAACATGCTGTCGACGATCACCATGATCCGGCTCGGCAAGACGTACGGAAACCTCATGGTCGACGTCCGTGCGTCCAACGAGAAGCTGCGGGCCCGCTCCCGCCGCATCGTCTCCCTGGCCACCGGCGCCGACGACGCCGCCATCGAGGCCGCCCTCGCCGCCACCGACGGCGAGGTCAAGAACGCGATCCTCGTCGTGCTCGGCGAGGTCGACGGACCCACCGCCGCCCGGCTCCTCACGGAGTCGGACGGACACCTGCGCGCCGCCCTCGCGGC
>NZ_WWIA01000936.1 GCF_009870065.1 Streptomyces sp. SID5785
CGGGGTCGCCGAGGCCGAGCGCGGAGGACCCCAGGAAGGCCTGCCCGGTGAGGAACGCGGCGAAGGTGGCGGCGGTGCCGGACACCAGGGCGCAGCCGCCGATCACCGCGATCTTCGAGGCGTAGAAGCGACCGCGGACGGGCACGGCGGCGAGCGAGACGCGCAGGGCGCCGTTGAGGTACTCGCAGGAGACGGCGGTGGCGCCGAAGGCGAGGGCGGCGATCTGACCGAAGTTGAGCGCGTAGAAGGCACCGAAGAGAAGGTCGTCGCTGTGCTCTGCCTCGGCCCGGCCGACCGTGGGGAAGACCAGGACCGTGACGGCCAGGGTGGCGGCGAACACGGCGATCAGGGACCCGAGGCTGCCGCGCAGCGACCTGATCTTGATCCACTCGGAGTGCAGCACGGCGGTGGTGGACACGGTCAGGCCTCCTGGAGGGGCGCGCCGGTGAACTCGGCGTCGTGGGCGGTCAGGGCGAGATACGCCTCCTCCAAGGAGGCCTGCGCGTCGCCGAGTTGAAGGACGGGAATCTGTTCGGCCGCGGCGAGGGCGCCGACGTCCGCCGCGGTGATGCCCTCGACGCGGAGCTGCCCGTCGTCGTCGAGCGTGACGAGGTGCCCCGCGCGCGTGAGGGCGGCGCGCAGTCGTCCGGGGTCGGTCGTCCGCACATGGACGCGGCGGGCGCTGTGTGCGGCGATGAAGTCCCGCACGGGCGTGTCGGCGAGGAGCCGGCCGCGGCCGAGGATCACGAGATGGTCGGCGAAGGTCGCCGTCTCGTTCATGAGGTGGCTGGAGACCAGGACCGTGCGTCCCTCGCGCGCGAGGTCGCGCATCAACGCGCGGATCCAGATGATGCCTTCGGGGTCCAGGCCGTTGGAGGGCTCGTCGAGGAGCACGACCTCCGGGTCGCCGAGCAGGGCCGCCGCGATGCCGAGGCGCTGGCGCATGCCGAGCGAGAAGGTCCTGACGCGGCGCCCGGCGACGGCGGCGATGCCGGTCCGCTCCAGCACCTCCGTCACACGGCGGGCCGGGATGCGGTTGCTGACGGCCAGGGCGCGGAGGTGGTCGCGGGCCGTGCGGGCTCCGTGGGCGGCCTGCGCGTCGAGCAGCGCGCCCACGGTGCGCAGGGGTTCGCGGTACGCGGCGTAGCGGCGCCCCCCGATGAGGACGCGGCCGGAGGTGGGTCGGTCCAGGCCGAGGGCGAGACGCAGAGTGGTGGACTTTCCGGCGCCGTTCGGTCCGAGGAAGCCGGTGACACGGCCCGGCTCGACCCGGAAGGTCAGCCGGTCGACAGCGCGCGTCGTGCCGTACTCCTTGGTGAGGTCCAAGACGTCGATGCTGGTCATGGCCTCAGCGTGGCGTGGCGGCAGGGCGCGGGTCCTCCCCCGCGGGTGGAGATCCTCTCCCCCGTGCGGGGGAGCCGTGCCGCGTGGCGGCGCTGGCACGATGGGCGCATGCCCCGCCTCCTGCGACCGGTGTTCCGGACGGTCACGTACACCCGCTGGCTGCACCTGTTGTGCGCGGCTGTGCTCGCCTTCATGTGCGCCGCGGTGTTCCCGGGCTACAGCCGCCCCACGCTCGGCGACTGGCTGCTCGTCTACCTGGTGCCCGTGCCCCTGCTGCTGGTGGCGGGCGCGGTCCCGGCGGTCAGGCGGGCCGAGGGCTTGCAGGCGCGCCTGCTGCTGTTTCCCGGCGGGCACGCGCGCGAGGCGGGCGGCGGCGAGGAGTGCGGAGTCTCGGTCGCCCCGGCCGGGTCGTGGCGCGACCGGGCCAGGACCGCGGCGTGGCTGGTCCTGCGGCTCGTGCTGGGGCTGTCCCTCGCCCTGGTGTGCGGTCAGCTCCTCGCTCTCGTGCTGGAGCTGGCGGGCGGCGCGGCGGGGCGCCGCACGGACACGATCTCGGTCCTGCCCGCACCGCCGCCGGGCTGGTGGTGCGCGCCGCTCGTCCCGGTGGTCCTGTGCGTGCTGCTCGCCGTGGTGACGGGGGCGGGCCTGCTGGTGGCGCGCGCCGCCCTGCTGCTGCTCGGCCCCTCCGCGGCGGAGCGTCTGGCCGCGCTGGAGGAGCGCACCGAGCAGCTCCTGGAGCGCAATCGCATCGCGCGCGAGCTGCACGACTCCATCGGGCACGCGCTGACGGTCGCGGTGGTGCAGGCGGGTGCCGCCCGCGCGGCGGGCGACGCGGCGTTCACGGACCGGGCCCTGGACGCGATCGAGGAGACCGGCCGGGCGGCCCTGGAGGACCTGGAGCGGGTCCTGCGAGTGCTGCGGGAGCCGGAGCTCCCGGCGGGCCGCCGCCCCACGCTCCAGGAGGCCGACCGGCTCCTCGACTCCGCGCGGGCCTCCGGCGCGCAGGTGGACGTCGCGGTGAGCGGCCCGCTGGAGACGGTCCCGGGGCCGGTCTCGCGCGAGGGCTACCGCATCCTTCAGGAGGCGCTCACCAATGTGCTGCGGCACAGCGGCACGGTGCCGGTCCGCGTGGAACTCACCGTCGCCGCGGGACGTTTGCGCATGGAGGTGCGCAATCCGCTGCCGTCGGGCCGGCCGGCGCACGCGGCGGGCACGGGCAGCGGGCTGCGCGGCGTGCGGGAGCGGGCGGCGCTGCTCGGAGGGCGGGCGCGGACCGGACCGCTCGGCGACGAGTGGCAGGTCCACGTCGATCTTCCGGTGGGACGACCGTCCGAACCGAAGAAGGCACCCCGCGGCACCCTCTAGTCTGACGCCGTGTCCCTCACCGTGCTCCTCGTCGACGACGAACCCCTGGTCCGCGCCGGTCTGCGCGCCGTCCTCGAGGCGCAGCCCGACATCAGCGTGGTGGGCGAGGCCGCCGACGGTGCGGCGGTCGTCCCGCTGGTGCGCTCGCTGCGGCCGGACGTCGTCGCGATGGACGTCAGGATGCCGCTGCTGGACGGGATCGACGCCACGCGCGCCGTGCTGAACTCGGTGGACGCGCCTCCCAAGATCCTCGTGATCACCACGTTCGAGAACGACGAGTACGTCTACGGGGCGCTGCGCGCCGGCGCGGACGGCTTCCTCCTCAAGCGGGCGCGGCCCGCGGAGATCGTCCATGCGGTGCGGCTCGTCGCCGCGGGAGACTCGCTGCTCTTCCCCGCCGCGGTACGCCGGCTGGCCGCCGAGCACGGTTCCGCGCCCGCTCGGGAGGCCCTCGCGCGGGCGGCGCTGACCGAGCGGGAGGGCGAGGTCCTGCGGCGCATGGCACGCGGTCTGTCGAACGCGGAGATCGCCGCGGATCTCGTCGTGGGCACCGAGACGGTCAAATCCCACGTGAGCGCGGTTCTGGCGAAGCTGGGGGCGCGTGACAGGACCCAGGCGGTGATCGCCGCCTACGAATCCGGTTTCGTCACTCCGGGCTGAGGTCCGGAACATCCCGTATCAGAGTGCGCGCGAGTGAGCGGCCCGTTCCGCATCGGTGCACCCCGAGGCTCGCCGCAGGGCCCCGCTACGAGTAGCATCCGGCGGACAAGCGCACGAGCTGGGAGGACGGACGTTGGGGCGGCTGACCGGCGGGGATCCCTCTCTGCTCAGGCGGATCAATTCCGCAGTGGTGCTGCACGCGCTGCGTGCCACGGATTTCGCGACACTCACCGAGATCACCGGCGTGACCGGGCTGTCCCGCCCGACGGTCGAGGGGGTCGTCGAAGGGCTGATCGAGGCCGGTCTGGTCATCGAGACGGACGGCACCGAGCCCGGAGCGCGCCGGCAGGGACGCCCCGCGCGGAAGTTCCGCTTCCGGGCCGAGGCGGGGCATCTGCTCGGCCTCGAGATCGGTCCGCACCGGGTCGCCGCGGTGCTGTCCGCGCTCGACGGCCGGATCATGGGCTCCGCGGCGAAGGAGATCTCGGAGGCGGCGCCGGCGGACGAGCGCATCGAGCGCCTGCGGGGCACCGTCGCGGATCTGCTGCGCCGGGCGGGCGTGGCCCGCGACTCGCTGCGCGCCGTCGGCGTGGGCAGCCCGGGGATCGTGGAGGCCGACGGCACGGTGCGGCTCGGTACCGCGTTGCCGGGCTGGACGGGACTGCCGCTGGGCGAACGGCTGCGGCGCTCCTTCAAGTGCCCCGTGATCGTGGAGAACGACGCCAACACGGCCGCCGTCGCCGAGCACTGGAAGGGCGCCGGAGTCGACTCGGACGACCTGGTGATGGTCCTTGCCGGACTGAGCCCGGGTGCGGGCGCGCTGATCGGGGGCCGGCTGCACCGCGGTTTCGGCGGCGCGGCGGGCGAGATCGGCGCGCTGCACCTGCTGGGCCGCGAGGTGCGGCCCGAGACGCTCCTGTCGACGACGGACGAGCCTCTGCACCCGCTGGACGAGCAGGCCGTGGCGAAGGTGTTCGCCCTGGCCCGGCGGGGCGACGAGCGGGCCGGCGCGGCGGTCGAGCGCTTCATCCAGCGGCTCGTGCACGACGTGGCGGCGCTGGTGCTCGCGCTCGACCCGGAGCTGGTGATCGTCGGAGGCTGGGCGGCCGGTCTCGACGGGGTGC
>NZ_WWIA01000937.1 GCF_009870065.1 Streptomyces sp. SID5785
CTACCTGGTGGCGCTCCTGGAGACCTCGGCGTACCACGCCCGCTCCCTCGCGGCGACCGCCGAGCTCGTGCCGTACAGCAAGCGGGTCGGTGCCGATCCCCGGCTCGGGCGCGCGGCGCGCCGCATCGCGCACAACACCGACGTCCTGGTCGCGCACGTCACGGAGCAGGACACGAGCGGCACCGTGGAATCGGGTGCGAGCATCGCGGCGATGCTGGAGACGGACGGGCTCGGGGTGCCGGCGGCGAACACGGTCACGTTCCGTGTGCTGCGGCATCTGCAACGCCTCGACGAGGGCATCACCGGTCTGGCGCGGCCCCTCGGAGTTCCCGTAGGACCCCGCGTGTGACAGGAGTCGATGATTGACTGGTCCGAACGCCCGCGTCTGAGGAGGGACTTCATGTCGGACCAGGGTTCCGGATACGCCGCGGCGTCCGAGCTCCGCGGCCGCATCGACACCACGACTCCGCACTCCGCCCGCTTCTGGAACTACTTCGTGGGCGGCAAGGACCACTACGAGGTCGACCGGCAGGTCGGTGACCAGATCAAGGAGATCTTCCCGGGCCTGGTCGACGTGGCGCGCACCAGCCGGTCCTTCCTGGGCCGCGTGGTGCGCCATCTCGCCGTCGAGCAGGGGATCCGCCAGTTCCTCGACATCGGCACGGGGCTGCCCACCGGGGACAACACGCACGAGGTCGCCCAGCGCGTGGCTCCGGACGCGCGGATCGTGTACGTGGACAACGACCCTCTGGTTCTCACGCACGCACGCGCCCTGCTGACCAGCACGCCGGAGGGGGCGACCGCGTACCTGGACGCGGACCTGTACGACCCGGCCGCGATCCTGAAGGCCGCCGGGAGCACCCTCGACCTGTCCCGGCCGGTCGCGCTGATGATTCTCAACACGCTGGGGCACGTCGACCCGTACGAGCGGGCGCAGGGTCTGGTCCGGCAGCTGACGGACGGGCTGGCGCCGGGCAGCTTCCTGGTGGTCAGCGACGGGACCGGCACGAGCCCGGGGATGATCGCGGCGTCGGCAGCGTACAAGGAGAGCGGCGCGGTGCCCTACCACGTGCGCTCGGTCGCCGAGGTCACCGGGCTGTTCGACGGTCTCGAGCTGCTGGAGCCCGGCGTCGTGCGGGTCACGGAGTGGCGGCCGGAGCCCGACGCGGTGCCCGCGCAGGGCAGGGCGGTGGACGCGTACGGCGGCGTGGCCCGCAAGGTCTGACACCAGGTCCCGCGCGGGACGGCAGACGCGTCGAGGCCGGGCCCCGCATGCTGCGGGACCCGGCCTCGACGGATGGATCAGAGCTGGCCGGACTCGGCGATCGTGATCTTCGCCGAGGTGGCGCCGCTGCGGGAGCCGAGGGCCTCGATCTTCTTCACCAGCTCCATGCCGTCCTCGACCTCGCCGAAGACGACGTGCTTGCCGTCCAGCCAGTCGGTGACGATGGTGGTGATGAAGAACTGCGAGCCGTTGGTGTTCGGACCCGCGTTGGCCATCGAGAGCTGGCCGGGCTTGGTGTGCTTGAGCTGGAAGTTCTCGTCGGCGAACTTCTCGCCGTAGATGCTCTTGCCACCCGTGCCGTTGCCGGCGGTGAAGTCGCCGCCCTGCAGCATGAAGGCGGGGATGACGCGGTGGAAGGAGGAGCCGGCGTAGCCGAAGCCCTTCTCACCGGTGCACAGGGCGCGGAAGTTCTCCGCGGTCTTCGGGACGACGTCGTCGAAGAGGTTGAACGTGATCCGGCCCGCGGGCTCGTCGTTGATCGTGATGTCGAAGTAGGTCTTGATTGCCATGGCGCAATCCTTTCATCACGACCCGCCGAATGCCGATTCGGCCCGCCAGCACGACCGTCCGGGGACAACCGGTAACCGTAGGCTGTCCGTCCGTGACCGGATCAGGCCGTCATCCGCTCGCGCGCCTGCACTCCGTCCCCCAGCGGCCGTACTCCGTGAGCGAGGCCGAGCCCGTAGGGCGGCATGTCGCCGTAGATACTCTCGTACCCGCCGGGCGGGACGACGTAGGTCTCGTGCCAGATGCCGACATGGCCCCGGCTGTTGCGTGCGTACCGGTTGATCCGCGCCCACCAGGGGCGGTGCCGCTTGTCGGGCAGGGCCGCGTAGGTGAGGAGCTTGTCCTTGGACTCCCAGTACTGGATGACGAAGTACGTGCGCGGGTTGGCCGTGCCCAGGACGTGGTGGAGGAGTCCCAGGCTGCGGTCCTTGCCCAGCTCTCTGAGCATCATGGGCATCGCCAGGAACACCGGGAGCCAGCGGTGCAGCGCCCAGAAGTGGTTGATCCGCATGCCGACGAGGAAGAGCACGGCTTCCCCCTCGACGGTGGCGGTCGTGCGGCCCAGCTGTGGTTTCGCGGACACGACTCTCCCCGATCCGTCGGACTCCGGTGTGGTTGGATAGTTACACTTTCCAAGAAGGGGCACAAGGGATGCGACTTGCGGAGCTGAGCGAGCGCAGCGGCGTGCCGGTCGGCACGATCAAGTACTACCTGCGGGAGAAGCTGCTCCCGCCGGGCCGGCGGATCAGCGCGACCCAGGCGGAGTACGAGGAGGCGCACCTGCGCCGGCTCGCCCTCGTGCGGGCGCTGATCCAGGTCGGCAGGGTGCCGGTGGCCACGGCCCGGGAGGTGATCGCGCACATCGACGACGACTCCCTGAGCACGACGTTCCGGCTGGGTGCCGCGATGTGGGCCCTGCCGCAGCCGCCGGACCCCGACCCCGAGGACGCGAGCACCCGGCGGGCGACGGCAGTCGTCGAGTCGCTCGTCGAGGAGCTCGGCTGGGAGCACACGCGCGAGATCGGCGCCCTGTCCCCCAGTTACCGCGCTCTGGTCAGCTCGCTGGCGACGCTGGCCCGGGTCGGGTACGACTTCCCGGCCTCCAACCTGACGGCCTACGGCCGTGCCATGCAGCAGGTCGCGGACCTGGACCACGACCACCTGGCGATGTTCGAGGGGGACACCGAGAAGGCCGAGGTCGTGGTCGCCACCGCGCTGCTCTTCGAACCGGCCCTGCTCGCGCTGCGCCGGCTCGCCCAGCAGGAGGAGACGACCAGGCGCTACGGCTTGTGAGGACCGGGCCGGGGCTGCCTACGATGACGGCGGGCCCCGGGACCCCGGCGGCACGCGGCATCGGGAGGGGACCCTCATGATCATTTTCGGCACGCGCGGCTATGTGTACCAGCTCGCCATGCTCACGCTGGTGTGCGGCCAGTGCGGCAATCCGGCCGCGCACTCCCTGCGCAAGTACGTCACCAAGTTCACGCTGTTCTTCGTGCCGCTCTTCCCGATCTCGACCAAGTACCGCACGCAGTGCACCTTCTGCGGCATGGAGCAGCAGCTCCCGAAGGAGCACGCCGAAGGGCTCCTCGCACCGGCGGCCGCGGCCCCGGGCGGCGCCGCCCGCCAGGAGCACACCCAGGGCTGAGCACGAACGCGCCCGCACCGGACAGATCTTGGCCGAAACTGTGCGCCCGTCGGCTTGACCCGACCGCTTCCCGATGCCCCCTGCGCCGCCGCTCCGGGGGCATCGGCCGTGGGACACCCCCGCGCACGTGCCGTTCCGTCGCGCAGACTTCGCGCAGCGCCTTATCACGTCGCCTTACGGAGAAGGCGAGTTCACGACGAAGTCACCGGCAGGGCGTACTACCCGGATTGTCCGGTCTGCTCGGCGCGCGGCATGGCTAGCATGAACGCTCGTACGGTCCGGAACGGCCGCGTCCAAATGGGCTGCGCGCCTTCCCGGCCCGAGCCGTCGACGTGACCGGTCGGCGCTCCGCCCCCCGCACCCAAGCACCGAGGGACCGCGCAATGTCAGTGCCTGCTCCTCCCCGCCCGCGCACGACAGCGAAGGCCCGGCGCACCTCGCTCGGCACGGCGCTCGTCGTGCTCGTGGTGGCCGCCGCCGCGGCCGGTGCCGCGGCGGCCCTCGCCCCGTCGGCCGCCACCGGCTGGGCGGTCGTCACGGCGCTGGTCGCCTGGGTCTGCCTCGCCGTCACCGTGCTCGTCTGCCATGCCGCGCTCGGCCGCGCACGCCGGGACGCCACCCGGGTCCGGGACGAACTGGCCCTGGCCCAGGGCCGGATCGCCCAGCAGTCGGCGGAGGCCGCCCAGCTGGTGAACCTGGGACTGCCGGCCGCCCTCGGCCGGATCCGCGAGGGCGGTTCGGCGGCCCCGGCGTCACAGGTGCCGTCCGACCCCCAGCTGCGCCGGATCCTGGACGAGTTCACGGCCGCCGTCGAGACCGCCGACCGCGAGAGCCGGCAGGCCGCCGCGGACCGGGACGCCGTGCGCGGCGAACTGGAGCGGGGTGCCGCGGAGTTGACCCGCATGTCGCAGGAGACCTTCCCGGCGGCCGTGGCGCGGCTGCACGCGGGGGCGT